>NZ_JFXG01000003.1:0-255319 GCF_000588015.1 Acinetobacter sp. 1294243 | reverse complement strand
CCCCATAAGTTAGACTTTTAAAACTTATGAGGTGTGCTCTATGCCAATTCCGAAGCATTCAAAAGAGTTAAAATTAAAAGTCATTCAAGCTTATTTAGAGGGAAGTAAAGGATATAAAATCCTTTCACAAGAATTTAATGTAGATCTCCAAACCATCCGCTTATGGATTGAAAACTATAAGGCACAAGGTGAAGATGGCCTGAATGTTAAAACTAAAAAAACCTACTACTCTTCCGAATTTAAAATCAAGGCTGTACAAATGCTTCTTGATAAGATACCGGTAAGAGAAGTTAGAAGACGGTTAAATCTGAGCGGGACGTCAATTTTAAGAAGGTGGCTAGCTCAGTATCATAAAGAAGGGATTGCTGGGTTTAATACCACGAGGATTTATACCAATATGCTTAAACAAGATAAAACTAAAATAACCAAGTCTGTAAAAGATGACAAAGATAAATCTCAGCAGGAGCTCATTGATGAAGTGACCGCTTTACGAGCAGAGGTTGCCTTTTTAAAAAAGCTAAAAGCCTTAAAACTGAAGCAACGTACCTAAATTCAATTTCTACTGCAGACAGTGTTCAAGTTATTTCAGAATTAAGGCAAATTTATCCATTAAAGCTCTTACTCAGTATTGCCAAGATCGCTCGTAGTACTTATTTCTATCACATGAAAGCTGTACGCTCTAAGGATAAATATACTGAGTTAAAACAGCAGATCAAGTCCATATATCACAAGCATAAGGGATGCTATGGCTATCGTAGAATTACTCTTGCTCTGAAAAGTACAGGAATAATAATCAACCATAAATGTGTATATCGTCTTATGAAAACTATGGGACTTAAATCACGTATCAGAGCACTAAAATATCGCTCATATAAAAGTGGTTGTGTCGGGATGGTGGCCGATAACATTATGCAACGGCAATTTAAAGCGAACCGTCCCAACCAGAAATGGGCAACTGATGTGACGGAATTTAATGTTAACGGTGAAAAACTTTATCTATCACCAATTATAGATTTATTTAATGGGGAAATTATTACCTTCCGGATCCAACGTAAACTCAATTATGAGTTAGTGAAAGATATGCTCATTCATGCTTTAGCTAAACTTAAGCGACATGAGAAACCAATTCTCCATTCAGATCAAGGATGGCAATATCAAATGGCTCATTATCAACAGCAATTAAAGCAACATGGTTTAATTCAAAGTATGTCTCGTAAAGGAAATTGCTTAGATAATGCTGTAATAGAAAGCTTCTTTGGAATATTAAAATCGGAGTGCTTTCATGGTGAAAAATTTCAATCAACTGATGAGTTAGAGAAAACTATACGAGTGTACATTCATTATTATAATCATGAGAGAATCAAGGTGAAGCTACAAGGTTTATCCCCTGTACAATATAGAAACCAGTTTTTAAAAACTGCTTAACTAACTGTCCAACTTTATGGGGTCAGATCATCCTACCGCTACGGCAAAGGGACGAGTAGTCACCACACAAAGTTATACCTCAGAAAGAATAACTCTGATGCGGAAGTTCATGAGCAGTCTGTCAAAACTGCCTGGCAATGTGGCCAGCAGGCAAAGGATAGTGCTCTGCCCTTTAGCAGTCAAGCACACAAAATGACATTTGTTTTAAATTAGATCATTAAAAAGTAAGGATAAATAATGAGATAGTTATTGTTAAAGTGGGGTTTATAAAGGTGAGGTTTTGGCAGCTATAACTTTATAGGTTGTAACCTTTTAACAAGTTTAAAGGTTACACCGCTCAATTAAATTATAAATAGAAATTAGACTTAACCTATTTTCATAAAATATAAATCAGTGCCTTTTGCAATTGTCTGCTCTTGAAAAGGTACTATCACAATACAATTCGCTTTAACAAATGGCTCTATCTGATATGACTGTTGTTGCTCAATAATTTCCAATACATATTCCCCATTTTCTTGAGCCTTATAACACCCCCATAACAACTTTCTATTTGTCACATTAGGAACAATTTCTATGTCAGTTTTACCTTTAAAGTAAGCATGATCAAAAAAGTCTGAGATGTGCTTATTCAAAATATATTTCACAAAAGCATGCATCAGAATCGCAATATCTTGAATGTCACCCGGTAAATTAATAATAGTCGCTTTGTCTTCTGTAACGACTACACGCATACCTTTATGATTACCGCTTTCATCATATATCTGCACAGTCTCACGGCTAGGTGGAGTCCTATCTTGGCCTTTAAGAATTTTAATTTCATTAGCTGGTATACAACGTGTATTCAAGGCCGATGACATGCTGCTTTGATCAAAGATTGGAAGTTTTTCAAGCTGGAATAAAGAAGAACGATTATTTTGATATGTGCAGCAAAGAATGACATCAAAGTTTGAGTTTTGTTCTTCAAAGAACTTTATATAATCGTCCCTGCTCGTCGTTAATGAGTCATCTAAAGCTGGGTCATTATCTTTTTTAAGATTATTAAATGCAGCATCAAAACGTTCAGGTTTGAGTGATTTGATTTCTACCTGCTCGTAGCCCCATGTTTTCAAGACATCTTTAACATACAGACTTTCCTCACTCATTTCTTCTTTATCAAAAGAATGCATACTTATAATGAGAATTTTGGGGTTTTTATATATAGATAATTCTTTGATTCCCGCTCGTCTTAAAACAATTAATTTTTCAGGAGTCAGTTTCTCATCTTTTTTTAGAATCACATCGCCTTGTTTAAATATACTGCCCTTTGGGATAACACCATGCATGGCAGGAATAGAACCAGTAATTTTTTTAGCATCGGTATCAGAGAGATCTAATCTCTCATCTTGTTCAGCAATCACTGAATCTAAAGACTCTGGTAATTTTGTATAGGCAGGAATTTCTAACAAACTTGGAGTTTTTAGATCTAATTTATACGGATTAATAGATCTATAAAGCTGTTGCCCCCAATAGTACCAATGAGTAATTAATAAAGGGCTATCTTTACTTGCAGATTGAGTTGTTTCTGAGTTAAGAGCCCAACCCGCATATTCAGATAAATTATGCAGAGGATAATCCTGTAAAGCATATACATCACTTGCGTTAACTTGATTTATTGCTTTATCCAGCTCTACAGTTTCTTTTAAATCACCTTTAGGCAAATTTATATTGATATGATAAAAAATGTCCGTTAAATGATTTGGTAAGTTATCTGGTATTGGAAGTTTTTTTTGCATAAATATAGATCCTAGAAGTACCTCAAATAGGAGGTACTTCGCTAATTTTAATTATTAATAAAGAATTTATCGTTATCTAAAACATTCGGTATTAAAAAAGCTCCAAACTGCTTCAGCCTTTTAAGAAATGAAATTTCTCTTTTAGGCGAATATAGAAACTGAAATTAATTTATAAAAACAATAAAAAAACCCTAAATCATTATAATTTAGGGCTTTTTTAAATCATATAAAGCTATGCGAGTTCATATGATTTTAATATCTTGGTAGGTATATCCAGACTCGAACTGGAGACCTCTACGATGTCAACGTAGCGCTCTAACCAACTGAGCTATACACCTAGAATGGAAAGCATAATATTCATTTTTCAAAAGCAAAACAAGTGATTTGCCATCGAAAAAAATACAAATGAGCAGACTTTAAGCAAACTCTTTTTCATTTTCCAAAAAAGAAAAACGGTACATGGTTTAACCACATACCGTTTCTTTAGCTGACTATTAATCTCAACTTAACAAGGGCATTTCTTTAAATTACCACCTGCCGATGGATATCTCGAATCAACACAATGACGGTAGAAAGTCGTCGCATCCATTGGAGTTAAATCAGGATGATGGGCTTTCATGTGCTCCAGATAAGTTTGATAGTCTGGAACCCCAACCATCAGTCGGAAGCTTTGCTGCAAACGCTGCCACAAGGTTGCAATGCGCGACCAATTCTTTGGAGAAAGTAATAGCTCTTTTTGCGAGAGCACTGTCATTTTGATGATTTTCGCAATAATGACAGTTCCATTTTTTGCAAATTTAAAATTCATCATTACTCTCCTCGTGGGGTGACCACTTTCGGATCAGCATATACAGCTGGTGCTTCATGAGCAGTTGGTGTCGGGCTTGCTAATGCACGGCGCACAATACCAATTGCAGCAATTACCATCACAATCGCAACGATCATGAAGAAGCCACAAAGCGCAGCGTTGATTTGGTTTGACATCACAATCGTCTGCATTTCTTCAAGTGTTTTTGCTGGTTTAAGAATTTCACCACGCGCAATCGCATCTGAAAATCTATTCGCTTGTGCTAAGAAACCAATCTTTGGATTTTCGTGGAAAATCTTTTGCCAGCCCGCAGTCATACAGGTAATGAACAAGAAAATTGTTGGGAAAATCGTTACCCATACATATTTTTCTTTTTTCATTTTAAACAGAATGACTGTACCCAAAATGAGTGCCATTGAAGCCAACATCTGGTTACCCACACCAAATAAAGGCCAGAGTGAATTGACACCACCTAACGGATCAATCACACCTTGATAGACGAAGAAGCCCCATCCACCTACCGCAACAGCAGTACCTAGCAAATTACCAAAGAATGAGCTTGAAGATTTAACCGCAGGAATAACAATACCCACAGTGTCTTGCACCATAAAGCGACAAGCACGAGTACCCGCATCGACAGCAGTTAAAATGAATAATGCTTCAAATAAAATAGCAAAGTGGTACCAGAATGCCATCATTTGGCGGCTGTTAAAAATTTCAGAAATGATATGTGCCATACCAATCGCAAAGGTAGGCGCACCACCTGTACGTGAAAGAATTGAGCTTTCACCTACTTCTTGAGCCAACACGGTTAGCATTTCAGGCGTAACAACAAATCCTAAATTACGCACAGCTTCTGCCGCAGATTCTACAGTTGTACCGAGTACAGCCGCAGGCGCATTAATTGCAAAGTACACACCCGGGTCTAAGACAGTTGCACAGATCATCGCCATAATACCGACGAAAGATTCCATGAGCATGCCGCCATAACCAATCACACGAATGTCAGCTTCGTTATCAACGAGTTTTGGTGTTGTACCACTTGATACAAGCGCATGGAAACCAGAAATGGCACCACAGGCAATGGTAATAAATAGGAATGGAAATAAGCTACCTGAGAATACAGGGCCAGTACCGTCAATAAAATGAGTCACTGCTGGCATTTTCAATTCAGGTAATGCAATCACAATACCAACGGCCAAGCCAAGAATGACGCCAATTTTAAGGAATGTTGATAGATAATCACGTGGTGCTAACAACAACCAGACTGGTAAAACTGATGCGATAAATCCATAAATGATTAAGCACCATGTGAGCTGTGTTCCTGTTAAAGTGAAAAATTCACCCCAGTATGGATCTGCTGCAACCTGTCCACCATAAACAATGGCAAGCATCATTAAAACGAAGCCGATAATAGAAACTTCGGCAATACGTCCCGGGCGAATAAAACGCATGTAAACGCCCATAAACAATGCAATTGGAATGGTTGCTGCAATACTGAAAACACCCCATGGACTATGGGCAAGTGCTTTCACCACAACTAATGCCAGTACAGCAAGGATAATAATCATTACTCCAAGCGCACCAAGCATGACCACAATACCGGCAAAAGAACCGAGTTCTTGTTTTGCCATTTCACCAAGTGAGCGACCGTCTCGACGTGTTGAAATAAATAAAACTAAAAAGTCTTGTACCGCCCCCGCCAGAACCACACCGACCAATAACCAGATCGTTCCTGGTAAAAAGCCCATTTGTGCAGCCAAAATTGGTCCAACTAACGGCCCCGCTCCTGCAATTGCAGCAAAGTGGTGACCGAAAAGCACATATTTATTGGTGGGTACATAATCCAGACCATCGGCCAAGCGATGTGCTGGGGTTAAACGTCTTGGGTTTAATTCAAATACTTTAGTTGCAATAAATAGACTATAAAATCGATATGCGATGCTATATACACATGCTGCAGCAAGTACAAGCCAAACCGCATTGACATGTTCACCACGACTGAGTGCCAGCATCCCAAAAGAAATTGCACCTATTATTGCCACTAGGCTCCAGACCAGCTTGGAGGGAAGCGTAGATTTCGCTTGCATTGTGTCCATTCTTAACCTCTCAATAAATAACTACAGCATTTTTATATTGTTATGTACTGTTTCTCTTAATCCCTGTGACTCTACTCCTCCTTTTTCTTTTTTCCTCTTATACTTTCGCATAAAAAAAGGGATGATTTACATCATCCCTTCGATAATAGTGTATTTTTTAACTATTATGCACGCTCTAAATAATCGCCAGTACGAGTATCTACACGAACGCTTTCTTCTTGCTGAACAAATAACGGAACACGAACAACCGCACCTGTTTCAAGCTTAGCTGGTTTACCGCCACCGCCAGATGTATCACCACGTACACCCGGATCAGTTTCAACGATTTTCAATACAACGAAGTTCGGTGGGCTTACTGTTAAAGGTACGCCGTTGAACAACATAATTGTACATTTTTCATTTGAATCGTCTTTTAACCATTTAGCAGCATCGCCCATAGCAATTTTGTCTGCCGCGATTTGCTCAAAAGATACAGGATCCATGAAGTTCCACATTTCACCATCGTTGTATAGGTATTCCATTTCAACTTCAACGATGTCAGCTGCTTCTAAAGAGTCACCTGATTTGAAAGTTTTTTCTAATACTTTACCGGTTTTAAGGTTACGTAATTTTACACGGTTGAACGCTTGACCTTTACCTGGTTTTACATATTCGTTTTCCATGATTGAACATGGGTTACCATCAAGCATAACCTTAAGGCCTGCTTTGAAATCATTTGTAGAATAATAGGCCATGAAAGGCACACTCCAAACTTAACAAGTCAACTATGCGATATAATGCGTTGTTGCATTATCTTAATCGTGTCAAATGATAAACTATTTATACCAAGAGCAAAACTGGCAATCTCAACTGAGTGACCTTATTACTGATCCTTCGGAATTGCTAAGCCTACTCGAGTTATCCTCAGAACAGCTATTATCGGGTGCGATTCTGGCTTCTGAAAAGTTTAAATTGCGTGTTCCTCGTGCGTTCGTCGGAAAAATGAACGCTAAAAACCCGCTTGACCCGCTTTTGCTACAAGTATTACCTCATCATTTAGAACTCGAAGAACATCCTGAGTTTGTGACTGACCCATTAGGCGAAGAAGCAGCAAATCAATTACCGGGTGTATTACATAAATATAAATCGCGTTTTTTATTAACCTTGACTGGTGCTTGCGCCGTACATTGCCGTTATTGCTTCCGTCGTCATTTCCCCTATCAAGAAAATTTGCCAAAAAATGAAGATTGGCTAAATATTAAAAACTATATTGAAGCAAACCCGAACATTAACGAGATCATTTTGAGTGGTGGTGACCCGCTTACGCTTTCTAACCGTAAATTAGCACTTTGGTTAGAACGCCTATCATCTCTCAAACAAATCCAGATTCTGAGAATTCACTCACGAGTCCCAATTGTTATTCCTAACCGGATCGACGAACAGCTGATTTCTTTATTAAAAAACAGTAGGCTGCGTATAGTTCTGGTGGTACACTCAAACCATGCTTCTGAACTCGATGACTTTACTTGTTCAAAATTGTTGCAGTTATCTGACCATCACATTACTGTACTAAATCAGGCAGTATTGCTTAAGGGTGTCAATGACTCTGCACAGACGTTAATTGATTTAAGTTATCGTTTATTTGAAGCTCGCGTTATGCCTTATTACTTACATGTTTTAGATAAAGTAAAAGGTGCACAACATTTTGATTTAGAATCATCCAAGATAGATGATATCTATCGTGACGTGTTAGCGAACCTACCGGGGTATTTGGTTCCTAAACTCGTCAGGGAAATTGCGGGCGAAAAGAATAAAACACCGCTTTTTGGGGCTACAACTTTTTGAGTTATATAATAAGTGATGATGAATAATGCGCTGTCGGACATTTTTCACAATCAAACCGAACTCTCTCGTGAACGGTTAAGCTTTTGTGAAGCCAATATTAAAGATCTTAATGAATGGGTCACTACCCTTTCTATTATGCAACTCGGTGATACGTCAAAAGCATTATTCACAGCCATTTTAGAGCTCAATGAATTAAAATGTAGTGAAACCTTACGTTTCGACCTCATACAAACGCTTCATCCGACCATTAACAATGTACTCGCCAGCCTAGAGAAAAACTTCTTTAACCAAGGCGTGATTAGTACAGATCGTAATGAGCACATTATTGAATTAGCGATGTTGCTCCGCTGCTATTTCGCCAGTATTTATTTAAATATTGCGCAAAATAGTCATGAGCAACTACAGCATCAAAAGTTTTCACTCTTTGCCTATAAGCAAAAAAAGAATTTGCAAACGGCGCGTATCTTATCGACGTTTCATGCTCTGCAACAATTAACCAATCTCCTCTATCAGCAGCATATGCTCTATAGTGAGCCCCTTAAAGGGCAATGGTTAATTGCGCATCAGCTGTATGAAACCGCAGTTCAACACAAATACCATCTCATCAATATCAATCATATTCAGGGCATACAACACCCTTTAGCGAATATTACGCAAGCTTATGCTCAGTTGATTTTGCTGGATATTTTAAATACGAATCAGATTCGTCAGTCAGAAATTCAGGCATTATTTCAATGTAGTTTTGACTGGGCAAGAATGATTCATATTTTGCCGAAAGATACCGCGTTAACGAAATATGTGGTCGATCCAAATAAAGACCATCCACCTGTCTATAATACAAAGCGTAGCTCTAACTTTAACCCTAGCATCTTCATCGGTACGCAAGCTTTACTTGAGCATGTCACTGCAACCATGCATAGAAATGCTCAATATATTTCTAAGAATGAAAAGTTTTATTTAAGCCCTGCTTTAAAATTTCATGTTCAAACGATTCTAGGAACCACGGCTCAACGTCGTCATGAACGTTATGAGTACAATGCAGAGCTTCAAATTTGTTTTGGTTTAAGCACTGCCCATTTCTATCTATCGAAAGCAAAAAACTTCGAAGAAACGCTACAGCTTAACCATAACTATAATTTACAAAGCGAAGCTAAAGTTTTATCCAACTTAGAGAAAAAAGAACAACAAACAAGCTCTTATCAACGCTTGAGTCGTGAAAGCAAAACCATTTATCAAACCACCGTTCTCGATATTAGTGTCAATGGATATCGTATTAAATGGTCTGGCGAAGCACCGAAAAACTTAAGAACTGGCGAATATATTTTAGTTAAAGAAACTTTGCATGGACAATGGCGTGGCGGTGTAATTCGCTGGATTAAACAATCGACAGAAAAGTCCCTAGAGTTAGGTTTAGAAATTTTGTCGCAAGCCATGTTCCCTTGTTCAGTGCATATTCAAGCTGAGCGCCATACTCGCAATTATCATCCCGCACTATTACTACAAACACAAAATCTAGAAGAAATACAAAATACGCTTATTTTACCGGGCTCTCAAATTTTTAGAGAGCAACAAACAATTCATTTACGATTGGGGACAGAAGAAATCAAAGTGTATCTACTCAAAGCACAACTCATTACGCAAAGTTTTATTCAATTTCATTTCGAGCTTTTGAATGAGCAGCAACAAGGTCTGCTTGATCAGTTCATGATGAAAAAGGGTAATAACTCTAGCACTCAAGATTTATGGGAAGCACTAAAGTGAGAAACTCTTTATTATCTAAAAAGTTAAAACGTACTGAAACACGTTTACTCATTATTGATGACAACCAGCTACGTTATAACCAGATTTTAAATTTATTATTGGGGAATGATTATCAAGTTCAGGCGTTATTACTTGATGATTTAAAAAGTTTTGAAAAACAGTTAAATACGCCGTGGGATGCTATTATTTTTGGTCGTGCTTATGACCTAAAAATTGAACAAACTCTCTCCCTCATTCAAGCATCTGAGCAGCCAAATTTACCTGTTTTATTATTACAACCTGAAGATTATCAGCCTCAGCAATATCAGACTTATATTCAAAAAGGTATCTATGATGTAGTTCCATTAGAACCATTAGATTATTTTTATATCACTCTTATTCGGACCTTGTCATATAGCCACTTATTGCAGACTGAACAACGCCTAACAAATGAGCTAGAAACAATTCACTCCCATACACAAACATTGGTCAACAATAGCCATAAAGCTGTTGCCCTTTTTCAAGAAGGGATGCATGTTAAGGCAAATACAGAATACCTCAACCTTTTTGGGTTTAAACAAGAAGACGAGATTATTGGTCTACCGATTTTAGATGTTTTACAACCTGATGATTTAAATGTTTTTAAACAAAGATTTAAGAAAATTTCATTAGGCCAATTTGATCAGGCCCGTTTTGAAATTCAGAGTCAACATGCAGCAATCGCAGGTAACAATGCTCTAAAACTAGAGTTTATTCCTAGTCAGGAAGAAGATGCCGTACAGCTAACCATTGACTATCAACTGAATTTAGCAACACCTGCAAATACACTTTTTTCAGAAAAGAGTTATGGTGTGCAAGCACCTTGGCAACAAATTAATCGACAACTATCGACCTACCCTGCTCAAGCCAATGCTTTAATTTTATTTAAATTAAATCAGTGCCCAGAGCGAGTATTTCAACAAGATTGGCAAACTCCTGCACAATATTTTAATCAGCTGCACAGTTTCTTAAAAGAACACGCGCAAATGCCGATTTTTAATATTGAACTTGGTGCATATATTGGCATTTTACAAGCTGAAAACAGCACAGTCCTTAACTCCCAACTGACTAGTCTGCAAAGTTTGCAAAAAGAGCATTTATTAAAGATTAATGAGCTTAATTACTCGATCCAATTTAAGCTGAGCTATGTCCCAATTACTGAACCTGTAAATGAAGATAGCTTTACAAGCTTACTGGCTCAAACAAGTCAGCAAGAGTTACCTAAGGCGCAGGCAGAAATTGAGTTGGCACCAACCGTCGATATTATTGCTCCTGAGCCTGTTAAACCTTCTATATCGCTTGATCTAAGCCTTGAGCAAGTCGATGCTCCTTTGCAATCTTCGTTATTGCAGCAATTAAAGCAGCAGCTAGCTCGAAGTGAAATTCATTTAAAATATCAGCAAATCTACGATAAACACGATCAAGAAACCCATAACTATGAGGTGACTAGCGGTTTTATTAGCGATGAACAATGGTATGACATAAATGACTTGGCTGAATTAAGAGAAGACAGTGAACTTTCTATTCAATTAGATCGCTGGATTTTGGTTGAGGCATGTAAGCAACTACATAACTTTATTACTCAGTACCCGAAAGCTAAACTGATTATTAACCTGAATATTGATATCTTGCTCAAAGATAAATCTTTCCCTGAACTCATTTCGAAATTACTCACTATTATTGGTAGTAAGCTTGAAAGCCCACTCGTTTTACAATTTTCAGAACAGGCAATTCAGCCTCATCTTGCAATTGCCCAGCAACACATAGCTCGCCTGCGTCAACACGGCGCAGAAATTTCGATTCGGGATTTCAACTCTTCTACTTATAGTGAATCAATATTGCAGCAACTTGATGTTCAATATTTAAAACTACAGTCGAAGGAAACAGAGCTATTAAAATCAGATGAGGGACTAGCCCGATTACAAGAAAAGGTTTTGAACTATTTGACCGTAAAACCTGTAGGAATTTTACTGAGTGATCTAGATGATATGAACCTATTTGCAAACGCTTGGAATGTGGAAACGCGTTTCTTACAAGGCCGCTATTTCCAGAAAAAACTTGATCGATTAACAGACGTACAAGACCAATAATGGTCTTGTACTGAAAAACAAAAAACGGGCATAAAGCCCGTTTTTTGTTTCGTGTTGCAGTATTAACGCTTGATAGAGCGAGACATACCAGCAAAACGTTGTTTGAATTTGTCGATACGACCACCAGTGTCTACATTCTTTTGCTTACCAGTGTAGAATGGGTGGCAAGCTGAACATACGTCAAGGTAGATAGTTTCTTTACCTAAAGCAGAACGAGTTTCGATTACGTTACCGCAAGAACAAGTTGCAACTAATTTTTCATATTTTGGGTGAATATCGGCGCGCATCGTCGATTACTCCTAATTGGAAGAAAGGCTTAAGCTGTCATCGCAATTGATCACTCTCAACTAAGTTGAGGACAGGCTCAAAATGAGCAGATCAACACCACAACAGACCATTCTTTTGGCCCACCGAAACCTCTAGGGTTAGAGCTAAGCACAACAAGTGGGCAACATTATACGTCAAATAATTTTCTTTTGCGAATTAATCTTTCGATTTAGCCCAGTAATTTGCAATCACCCCACACACCATTAATTGGATTTGGTGAAAGATCATAATAGGCAATACGATCATGCCTAAAGGCTGACCAATAAATAAGATTTGTGCCATCGGAACACCACTTGCCAACGTTTTTTTAGAGCTACAAAAGAAAACCGTGACTTGATCTGCTCGGTTAAAACCTAAAGCACGCGGTAGGTAAAGTGCTAATAGCATAATAATCGTTAAAAGTACTGAACACGCAATTGTTAGAATGAGTAAAGTTTTCCAACTCACTTGGTGCCAAAGCCCTGCAACCACTGCTCCACTAAATGCGCCATACACCACCATCAAAATTGAGCCTTGATCGAATGCTTTAACAATACTCGGAACTTTTGCCATATAAGGGAAAATATAAGGACGTAATAATTGACCTAAAATAAATGGCACTAACAGTAATAATGTAATTTGTATAATTGAAGTCGTCGGGTCAAATCCATGTTGGCTTTGGCCTAAAATAAAGAAGCTCACCAATACTGGTGTAATAAACATACCAATCAAATTTGAAAAAGATGCACTACACACGGCTCCCGCCACGTTCCCTTTTGCCACTGATGTAAATGCAATAGAAGATTGAACTGTAGAGGGTAAAAAGCACATAAATAAAAAACCCCAGTACAGCTGTTGGCCTAATAGAGGCAATAAAATCGGCTTAGCCAACAAACCAATTACGGGGAAAATAAAGAAAGTAAATGCGAAGACCAATAAATGCATTTTCCAATGCAAAATACCTTCAATCACAGCCTCACGTGATAATTTCGCACCATGCAAAAAGAATAAAATTGCAATTGCGACTGTGGTCAGTGTATTGAAATATTGAGCTGCTTGACCACTGACTGGAAAAAATGTTGCTAGTAGTACCATTCCAACTAACAAAACTGTAAATCGATCAAGAGCCAATAACTTCAGCATAGCCATTTCCTATGATTATTCTAGATAAATAAAAAACCCAGTTGATAAATTGACCATTTGGTCAAGCGTTCATCATACTGGGCTAAAAAAATAAAGCTAGGCTTTTAAGAACTAATTCTTAAAGCATCACAGTCAATTTTTAGTTATTTGTCGCATTAGCATCTTGTTGAATCAATTCGACTTTATAGCCGTCTGGATCTTCAACAAATGCAATCACGGTAACACCACCTTTCATTGGCCCCGCTTCACGCACAACTTTGCCACCACGTGCTTTAATTTCTTCACACGCTTTGTAGGCATCGTCAACACCAATGGCAATGTGACCATAGGCATTGCCTAAATCATAACTTGATGTATCCCAGTTATGGGTAAGCTCAAGCACGGTATTGGTTTCTTCATCACCATAGCCAACAAATGCTAGTGTAAAGCGCCCTTCTTCATAATCACGCTTACGAAGTAACTTCATCCCTAATACTTCGGTATAGAACTTTAAAGATTGTTCTAAATTGCCTACTCGCAACATTGTATGAAGCATTCGCATATATTTATCTCCTAGAAAACTTTCATTTTGATGATTGATTAGCCAACAACTTACCCACCCAAATCACGAGTAATAAAATTGGTAATCCCATCAAAAATGTAGCCGTAAAAAAGCCTGAATAACCGATATGATTCACTATTGTACCTGAGTAACCACCAATCGTTTTTGGTAACAACAGCATTAGCGAGCTAAAAATAGCATATTGCATGGCAGTAAATGACACACTAGTTAAACTAGAAAGAAATGCAATAAAAACTGCCCCAGCTAATCCGGAGGCTAAGTTATCAAATATGATGCCCATTACTAACCAAACTTTGCTATAAGGAACAACTACTTTTCCTTTCAATTCGATATCAACATTTTTATCAATCGGAATCGCTGGAATATCGGATAAACTCATACGATAACGAGGTTGATTCTCTTCTAGTTGCTTTTGATAAGAATGGTTTAAAGTTAAAGTATGTATTTGCTTATTGGCTTCATAATTTGCTACTACTTGTATTGAATTAAGTTTAGCAAGATCATTTCCAGGAATAATAACATTCCAGTCACTACCTTTAATCTTACCTTCTATTTTATTTTGTGAATTCGATAAAATACTAACTGATTTTAGCTCACCATTTTTAGGTAGATTCAATAAACTACCATGAAGAATTACATCTTTTTTCAGTTCATCTTTATATAAAAGATTATCTCCACCAATTGCTTGAACATAAATATCTGGTTGTGATTCTGAGTTAAATAATTTTAATGGAAGGTTTATCTTTAAAGGTTCAGCATAGCCTACAGGCTGAGAATTAATTGAGACTTCATTCTGAGCTGACGTCAATGTATTACTCGGGAATTTTAGTGACCAATTTCCCACTTCATCAGGGCTTGTAGTATAAGTGTGATCCCCTATATGAACTTGAACATTTTGCATAGTAGCGCCAGATTTAACTAATCCAACAAAAATCAAGTTGGTAGTGCTTGCTAAAATTGCTCCTAACAACATCATTTTCATTACATTATAGCGTTGCGCTAACATTCCTCCGAGAAAACCACCCAATATGACAAAGAAGATTGCAAAAAACTTATTAAACCAAGCAATTTCCTCTTTATCAAAATTTAAGTCTAAATAGAATAAATTAGCCATTACACCAGCAACGACATCTGAAATACGATAAAAACCTATTAGCAATAAAATTGCTAAAGCAACTTTTAATCCATATCGCTTAAAAAAATCTAGTAAAGGTGACAACCATGTTTCTACAACAATTTTCTTATTAATTAGACCAAACTTAATTAACCCAAAAATTACAATAACCGCAATTGATATACTAATTAAAAATTTAATGACTAAAAGTAGAAAGTTTAAAAAAGCATCTTCGATAGAAAACGAATCAAAAATTAAACCAATTTGGTAAAAGCTAATCCCAAAAACGATGGTTGAAATAACAAAAACCGAGAATAACTGAAAATAGTCTTTAGCTTGATAGTGATGTTGAATACGTTTAACTTCAGGCTCATGAATAAATAATGTTGTAATTATTCCTATACCCATGAGGCCTGCCATTAATAAATATGTAGTTCGCCAAGCTTCATATATATAATTACCAACAGCCGTACCCAGTGAAGCTGCAAATAATAACGCACCTAATTGTGTAATGATTGTAGCAGTACGATATCCAGCATTATACGTTGAAGCTAAAACAGTTTGCACATTAGGATCTTCAGTTAATTCAATACGATAAGCATCAACAATAATATCTTGCGTAGCTGACGAGAAGCCAAGGAAAATAGCAGCTGCTGCCATAATGGTCAGATTTGAAAATGAGCCAAAATCAGAAGTATTCGGTAAGGGATTTGTAAATGCCATTAAGCAAATTGCACAGATAACCAAAATTTGTGCAACTAATAGCCAACTACGTCTTAACCCCATTTTTCTTGTTAAATAAGGAAGTGGTAATTTATCTATCAAGGGTGCCCAAATAAACTTGAACGAATAAGCCAAAGCTGCCCAAGAGAACATCGTGATAGTACTTCTGTTAATTCCAGCCTCAGTCAACCAAAATGATAAAGTTGAAAAAATTAGAAATATGGGAATTCCTGATGAAAAGCCTAAAAACAACATAATAATTGCTCGGCGATCCAAGAAGGCCATAAAGGAACTTTTCCACCCTTTTGATTCAGCACTCATTCGTTTTTTATTTTCCATAAATTATAAATGTGCCTATTCAAACCCTTCTTACAATTGCTTTCAAGATTCTTTATGCAATCAATTTTGTTTTGGCGATAAAAACGGCAAGTTTGCTTGATATTTTATGCTAAACCTGTATACCTTTAAGCTTCAACCTTCGTTTTCTTTTGCTGGATATCAACAGTGACACAAAAACTTGATCAAGTGACCATCTCAACTTTATCACTCGCTAAAACAAACACCACAAACGTCACAATAAATGCATTTCCTTCAGCTTTTGAGCAACCTGATATAAAAATGACTTTGGATAAAACAGCCTTAAAACCCGAACAACTAACACATATTCCAGATTTTGAAAAAATTCCAGCTTCTACAAAACGTATAAAACCGCTTAATAACTTTTTAGGTCAAGACCGTGCCAAAGCATCGGTAGAAGCAGGTATTTCCTTACCCTACTCTGGCTATAACATTTTTGCAGTAGGAACAGCAGGCTTGGGTAAACGCACCATGATTAAGCGTTTACTCCAACAACATGCGAAAACAATGCCTACTCCAGATGACTGGGTATATGTCTATAATTTTAAGCAGGCACGCCAACCACTTGCTTTACGCTTCCCTGCTGGACAAGGAACTAAGTTTCAACATGCCCTTCATCAAACTTGGCAAATTATTTTAAAACAGCTTGAACGCCGTTTTAGTGCGGAGACCTATCATAACCGTATTGAGCGTATCCGTGAGGAAACTGGAGATGAGCAGCAACAAGCGCTTGTCGAGTTAACCAAAGAAGGTGAAGAACTCGACTTAAAACTCATCTCCCGTAATGAAAAGCATGGCTTTGTACCTGTACAAGTAAAAGATGATCAGGTGCAAGAACTGACTCAAACAGAAATTGATGCTTTAAATACGAAGCAACGTGCTGAAATTGCGGCGAATGTTCGCTACATGGATAAAAAGCTCGAGCGTCTTGGTTTGCATTTAGGTGATTTAGAAGATGACGCACGTGACAAAGTCTCTGTGTTGAATCGAGACATCGCGACTCAAGTGGTTAAGCCACGCATGGATTTGATTTTAAATAAATATGGTCAAGTCAAAGGCCTTGAAGATTATTTAAAACAATATGCTCAAGATGTAATTGATAATGTTGAACTCATTTTAGAGCAAGAAGAAGATGACTTTGCTCCGGCAATGTTCAATCGTGTGCCAGCACGTTATCAGGCTAATGTAATTGTCTCAAACAAACCAAACAGTGGTGCACCGGTTATTTTTGAAGATTTCCCAACACACTACAACTTGCTTGGTCATGTTGAACAACTTACTCACAACGGCACAATTACCACAGATTTCACTCTCATTCGTCCAGGTGCCCTACATCAAGCGAATGGTGGCTTTTTAATGCTTGAGGCCGAGCAATTACTCGAACAGCCTTATGCATGGCAAGGTTTAAAGCGCGCCTTAAAATCAGGCCAACTCAAGCTTTCTTCTCTTGAACATATGCTGACGTTAACAGGCTCTATCTCGATTGAACCTGCTGCTGTTCCGCTTGATATTAAAGTGGTTCTTATGGCGGAACCTGAAATTTATTATGAAATTTTAGAAGTAGAACCAGAGCTTGGTAGTGTCTTTAAAATTCGTGCAGATTTTACCGATACATTACAACGTAATGACGAAAATGAACAAGCCTACATGCAGCTAATTGCTGATTATGTACAAGCGGATAAATTACTTCCGTTTGATCGTAGTGCTTTAGCAGCTTTACTTACCGACTCTAGTCGTCAGGCAGAAGACCAAAGCTCACTGTCGTTACATGCTTCAACGTTGGGCGACCTCATTCGCGAAGCACATCACCATGCTTTTAAAGCTAATGAAAAGCTTGTAACTGACCAGCACATTAACTTGGCACTACAACATAGACAGTATCGCTTAGGCTATTTAAGAGAGCTTTACTGGCAAGATTTATCGCGTGGAACTCAGTTAATCGAAACTTCCGGTCATCGTTTAGGTCAAATTAATGCCCTCTCTGTTATTCACTATGCAGATGTTGAGTTTGGTTTACCTTCACGTTTGACTGCATCAGTCTATCAAGGTGGCGGCGATATTCTTGATATTGAACGTAGTGTAGAGCTTGGTGGTTCACTACATGCCAAAGGCGTATTACTTATGTCGAGCTTCTTAAAAGCTCACTTTGGTCGTGAACAGATTTTACATTTCTCTGCTGCGCTTGCATTTGAACAAAGTTATGGGCAAGTAGATGGCGACAGTGCAACAGTTGCCGAGCTTTCTGCATTAATTTCTGCAATTAGCCAAATACCAATTGATCAATCATGGGCAATTACAGGTTCTATGAACCAGTTAGGCCAAGTTCAACCAATTGGTGGTGTAAATGCAAAAATTGAAGGCTTCTATGATGCTTGTAAATTACAAGGTTTAACTGGCAAGCAAGGTGTCATTATTCCTCGTCAAAACATGCAGCATTTGATGTTACGCCAAGATGTAATTGATGCAGTACAAAGTGGTCAATTCCATATCCATGCGATTGATACCATTGATCAAGCGCTTGAGATTTTAATGGCCCGCCCTGTCGGTACACTCGACAAAAAAGGTAAGTACAGTAAACACTCTATTTATGCTGCTGTAATGGAGCAACTCGAATATTGGCAAGCCATTGAAGATGGCGCAGAAATTGAAGAGGAGCCAAAGAAGAAAAAGAAAAATAAGAAAAAAATTAAGAAGCATGAAGAGCTTACGGCAGAAGATCTGCCGCAAGAAAGTGTAGAAGAAGTTGCAACCTTAAAACAGAAGTAATAAAAAAGGGCCTGTCAAATACAGGCCCTTTTTACTTTTAGAGTGGCAAAATCAACGAACGATCTGAATCGCTCGTCCTCCTGCTAATTGACTAAAATATTGTTTAAGTGCTTCAACACAGCGCTGAATTTTCATTGGTTGTTGATCATGTTTGGCAACTTCTGCATACAAAGTAAAAGTTGGTAATTTCCAATCTGGCATGAGTTCAATCAAAGAACCATTTTTTAACTCTTTTTGAGCATCTAAATATAGAATTCGTGCAATACCATGCCCTTGCTGACATAACGCTTTTGCAACTTGTAAATTATTGCTCTGCAAACGGCTCTGCATTGCAATATTCAGTGTCTCACCTGTTTTTACATGGTGAAAATGGAAATGATGTGCGTCGTTCATGACATTGATCGACAATAACTCATGATCTCTTAAATCATTAGGATGCACAATTGGACTAGACTGATTTAGATAACTTGGAGAAGCTACTAAAATTTGATCTACAAAAGCCATTGGAATAACAGAGCTACTCTCTTCTACTGGAGTAGAGCTCATACGTACTGCAATATCTATTCGCTCTTCAATCAAATCAATATAACGATGCCCAACTTCAAAATGCACAGATAAACCGCGATGAGCTGACATCCAGTGAGATAACGCAGGAATGAGGTGCTGAACTGCTAAATCAGGAGTAGTTGCGATACGCAAATCCCCAATTAAGTCATCCCTCAACTCATTAATTCTGATTTTCCCCCGTTCAGCAGCCGCCAACATTTCTTGACAGCTTGAAAAAAAAGCCTGTCCGGCTTCTGTCAAACTAAGTTTACGCGTGGAGCGATGTAATAGAATTACATCCATTTCATGCTCAAGGGATCGAATCTGCTGGCTCACCGCACTTGTTGTAATTCCTAATTCACGTGCCGCACCACTAAATGAACTTTTTTCAACCACACAAGCAAAAACACCCATCGCACGAAGCTGATCTAACATAGGTTTCCTCAAATCTAATTCTAAATTTATAAAAAAATGCTTATTGTTGTAATGAAAGCAACCAATTATATTATACGAGGAAACCTAAGTTTTATGCATTAGCTATTTTGGTAAAAGATTTATAGGATTAATTGGTTTTCCATCCAAACGGATCTGGAACTCAAGCATGACCTGAGAAGCCCCAGTAGAGCCCATCTCGGCAATTTTTTGTCCAGCAGTTACATTATCACCGCTTTTCACCAACATCTTGCTATTGTGGGCATAGGCACTGATATAGCCGTCAATATGCTTAATTAAAACCAGATTGCCGTATTCTTTTAAGCCATCAGCTGCGTAGACAACTTGACCATCTGCTGCGGCATAAATAGGGTCACCCTGATTTCCACCATAACGGATTCCTTTGACATTATTTGCCAAATTAAACCCTTGAATCACTGGCCCATTATTCGGTTTTATCCAGCGCAAACTAGAATTTGGTGCAACCGAAGTCACTGTCGTATTCGTTGACGGTGCGGTCGTTGTAGGCTGAGTTACTGGTGTAACAGGTTGTGTGGTTGGTAGAGCAATGGTTTGACGTTTGATTTGCTCAGGTTGTGCCATGACTTGCGTAGATACTGTTCTTGGTGAAGAACCTTTCTTCAAACGCAAAGACTGATTAACATAAATACGATATGGCGGAGCAATATCATTCATTTCGGCAATACTAATATAGTCGAGGCCATAACGCATTGCGATACCACTTAAAGTATCACCTGAACGAACTGTGTAATAGTTAGGAGCCATTGCATAGCGAGAACTATTATTAATTTGTGGTTTAGAAGCACCCCCTGCCATAGCAACGGTAAAACCTACAGCCACAGACAACAACATAATTTTCATTATTTTGTCTTTTTGGATATGCACTCTGCTTTGTTGCCCAATTAAATGCATTGATCTCCCTCACTAAATGCTACAAATCATTTCGGCTAAGAGTACCAAAAAAGTAAGAGGAAACACGTTCCTCTTTTTCTTTATTCACAAAGTTATAACATTCGAGGCAAATTATTGACTCAAACTGAGCTGTAAATCTTCTAAAACAGCGTAACTTGTTGCATCCATTTGAATAGGGGTAACACTTACATAACCGTTTGCAACGGCAAAGAAATCAGATTGAATCTGGCTAGAAACACGTTGCGGATCTGTAACCGCCTCACCTGCTAGACCAATCCAGTAAACTTGACGGCCTCGTGGATCGACATGACTGGTAATAGGCTTAGATTGAGCACGGCGACCTTGATATGTAATCTGCGCCCCTTTTAACTGCGGTACGTCAGGAATATTGATATTAAAGATATGTCGCGGAGGCAAAGCTGGTAATCCGCTTGCAATAAAATCATGTACCCACTGAGCAGCCTGAGCATAATCTTCTTTATCGTTATAAGCACGTACATCAGGACCCGCTAAAGACACAGCGATTGCAGGTTGTTTCATTAAACGACCTTCAAATGCAGCCCCTACTGTTCCCGAATATAAAACATCATCACCTAAGTTTGCACCACTATTGATTCCGCTCACGACCAAGTCAAACTCAAAATCAAACAAACCATTCATGGATAAATAAACACAATCTGCTGGTGTACCATTCACTGCCCAAACATCTTCGGCAATTTGAATGGGGCGTAATGGTCGATCCAATGTTAATGCACTTGAGAAACCACTTCTTTCACTTTCTGGCGCAACCACAACCACGCGTCCAAGTGGTCTTAATGCTTCAGCTAAAGCCTGTATACCAGGCGCAAAAACACCGTCATCATTCGCAATTAAAATATTCACTAAAATCTTTCTCTACAAATAAACCTAAAGGTTTTCACAATTGAATTATTTGTTGAATTATATATATTTATGCCTCCATAGCATTATAAAATTGTGAAAAAATGAAAACTTTCGCTCCTTTTTTTCAGGTATTGGGGATCAGTATCACATTGTGTACGCAAGCGGTTTTTGCAGATGAGGATATCTCAACACAAGAGGCTGATAGCTTAATTAAAGATGACATTGCCGCAACGCAAGTTTTGCAGGAAATCTGCCCAGCTTTTGTCGGAACAAATAAAAAACTTGAGTCAAACGCTCAAAAGATTATTGCGATGTATTTAAGTGGTTATTCAAATAAATCAATGACCTTAGCGACTCTACAAAATGATGCTGAATTTAAAACTTTATTAAATGAAGCACGTCTTGCGGCAAAACAAATGGACCATCATGAACAACATGAGCTCTGTGAAGAGATCGTTAATTATAAAGAATAGATCTTACTCTTTTGTGATCTAGAAACTTATTCATTTTGGGTTTTCTGTTTGCCATTAAGCAGAAAACCAACATAACAATACATTTTTTCCATTTTTTTAAATTCTAAATTGGTTAAGCTAACGGCATATTTAGAAATTTTATTTTGGGTTATCGATGTTTATGAAGAAAAGCTTAGTTCAATCGCTCTCTTTGGTTTTACTTATGAGCATGGCAACAGCTGGTTTTGCTGCTGATAAGAAGAAAACAACTGAAAAGAAAACCGAAAATGAAAACGTTGTTGAAGTCACTCCACAACAAGGCACGACTCCTGAAGAATTAGCTGCAATTCAAGTGCTTTCTGAAATTTGTCCAAGTTTGATTGGTAAAAAAGACGCTGATTTTGCTCAAGGCTATGAACGTTTAGTTAAAGACTACCTACCAAATGAAACTGATGCTGTTTCTGCATTAGAAAAACGTAGTAAAGACAAAGCTTTCAAGAAATACTTAAAAGAAGCACGTAGCGATGCGAAAGCTGCTGGTGATGAACAAAACACATTAGTTTGCCAAGACGTGAAAGCATATCAATCGCAAAACTAAATTAGTAAAAAACTCTTGAGTTACAATACTGTTTGAAAAAGCCGACTTCTCCCGTAGAAGTCGGCTTTGCTTTATCCTAAAATGCTAGGCTCTTCTGCTTCATACAAGATATTGGAATTACCTAGAATGACTCGAAAAAGCGCTATTGCTGCACTACTCCTCTTACCAAGTTTTTCTTATGCAGCAACTGTCTTATCAGCTCCGCCAGAATTAAATAATAAGTCTTATGTATTAATGGATTATGAGACAGGACAAATTCTCGCTTCTAAAAATGAAAACGAAAAGCTTGCACCTGCGTCTATGACAAAAATGATGACCAGTTACATCATTGAACAAAAATTATTAAAAGGTGAACTCACTGAAAATGAGCAGGTTCGTATGAACGAGTCTGCATGGTGTAAAGGCAGTAGTTCTGAATCATGTATGTATGTTCCTTTAAATGGGACAGCGACTGTTCTAGAAATGCTCCGCGGTATTATTATCCAGTCAGGTAATGATGCATCAAAAGCAATGGCTGAACATATTGCCGGAAATGAAGGCACGTTTGCTCATATGATGAATCAGGAAGCAAAACGTATCGGCATGGTAAACACCCAGTTTATTAACTCGACTGGTATGCCAGCTGAAGGCCACTATTCTACTGCAAAAGATATGGCTGTGTTAGCACAACATATTATTAAAGACAGTTCAAAATACTACCCAATTTACTCTGAAAAAGAATTTACTTTTAATGGTATTAAACAAGGTAACCGTAATGCCTTGCTTTACACTGACCCAAGTGTAGATGGTTTAAAAACAGGTCATACAGATGAAGCGGGCTACTGCTTAACTACTTCTAGTAAACGCGGTCCAATGCGTTTAATTTCAGTGATTTTTGGTACTCCAAGCATGTCTGAACGTGCAGACCAAACTCGTACGTTACTGGCTTGGGGCTTTGCAAACTTTGAAACTGCAAATGTTCAACCAGCCAATCAAGTTCTTGCAAAAGCAAAAGTTTGGTTTGGTAAAGAAGATGAAGTTCAAGTCGGTTTAGCGGAAAACTTTAGTGTGACTATGCCTAAAGGTAAAGCTGATGGCATTAAAACTCAATTAGTCGTTCAACCTAACCTAAATGCGCCACTTCAAAAGGGTCAAGTTGTGGGTAAACTTGTTGCTAGCTTAGATGGCAAAGTAATTGCTGAAAAACCTTTAGTTGCATTAAAGCCAGTTGAAGAAGCAGGTTTCTTTGCTCGTTTAATCGACCATATCAAGCAATTCTTCAGCAACTTATTCTAATTTTAGAATAGTTGAATTAAGCACTCATGCTATTTAGCTTGAGTGCTTTTTTATTTTATAATTCGACTAAATTTTATTTTGATACTACTTATGGCAAAGAACATTCGTCCTTATCTTGAACATCACCCTCAAGTAGATAAAACATGTTATATCGATGAAATGGCTGTTGTAGTTGGTGACGTTAGCTTAGCTGAAAATGTTTCTGTCTGGCCTTTTGCAGTCATCCGTGGTGACGTAAATAGTATTCAAATTGGCAAAAACAGTAACGTACAAGACCATTGTATGTTGCATGTAAGCCATAAAAATGATGCCAAACCGAATGGTTCACCTCTGATTATTGGTGAAGATGTAACGGTTGGACACCATGTGACTTTGCATGGCTGTACCATCGGTAACCGTGTTTTAGTCGGAATCAACACCGTTATTCTAGATGACGTAATTATTGAAGATGATGTGATGATTGGTGCAGGAAGTTTAGTTCCACCTCGCAAAGTCTTAAAAAGCGGTTATCTCTATGTAGGAAGCCCTGTACAACAAGTGCGGCCATTGACTGAAAAAGAACTGGCGTTCCTTCCTTATTCAGCAAGACATTATGTAAAAGTGCAAAATAATCATAAAAATAGTGAAGTCTAACTTTGCTATTTTTAGTTTAATTGATACATATATTGCACTTACAAAAATAAGAAACCTTTGAGAAATAAATAATGAGCTTAGATAATACCCCTAGTTGCCCTACTGAACAGGAGCTAATAAACCAAATCAAAATCAATATTGAAAAATATGGATTACAAGTTATGGGAATTAGTGCAACGAACTATTTACCTTCTTTCAGTTACAGTGTGGGTTTATATGAGAGTTATCAGCATCCTGAAATTATTTGTTTTGGATTACCTACGGATCTAGCTCATCTCATTATTAATGATGTAGCAAACCTAATTAAAAATGGCGAAAAAATTACCTCCTATCAAGATTATGATGATCAGTTTTTTAAAGAAAGTCGTGCTCAGTTTTTACCTGTAGACTTCAGGAATATTGATGATTATTTTGGTGGGGCGTTAAATTATTACCAACATAATAAATTCTCAGCTTTACAATTAGTCTGGACTGATCGCAATGACAAATTTCCTTGGGAAGATGGATATCAAGAAGAGTTTATTTATGATCAGCCTTTACTAGATCGAAATGCTGATTTTAAATTTAGAGAGGCCAAAAATTTAGGGGTTTTCACCACTCGACAGTGTCTGGAGTTCAATCAACCTATTTTAAGAGTTGTACATGATCATGATGGAGATTGGCAATTTTTGACAGGTAATCAAGAACCTGAAGATATTCGTCTTGTCGCCTTAGAACAAATGATATTAAGAGATTCGAGCTTAAATGAAGTTTTTGATCTTGACTACGGCCAAACTGCTGAGAGAGACTCCATTAATAATTCATGGCAAATAACAAATCTTGATGAGTAAAAAGATTTATAAAATAATACTGTAATCTATAAAAATCTTATCGTAGCCAAAAACCCCTAAATTTCGTATTATACGTCTTTTAAATCATGGTGCTTTTTTATGGCCGCGTGGACTCCTCATGTCACTGTTGCTACAGTCGTAGAAAAAGACGGACGCTATCTGTTTGTAGAAGAGCATAGCGAAGGTTTTGTACACACAGTATTTAACCAACCTGCTGGTCATGTGGAATGTGGTGAATCATTAACAGAAGCTGCCATTCGAGAAACACTTGAAGAAACAGGCCATCATGTTGAAATTGATGCCTTGCTTGGTATTTATACTTATACCCCGCCCATGTTTCCGGACCGTACCTATTACCGTTTCTGTTTTCTAGCGCATGTAACTCAGGTTGAAAGTGATCCTCAACTTGACACAGATATTGTGGCTGCTGTGTGGATGACACCAGATGAACTCAAAGAATCTGCCCGTGCTCGCAGTCCTCTTGTGCTAAAAGCAGTTGAAGATGCTATGAAAGGCCACCATTATCCTTTATCGCTTATTTATGAGCACCCCTTCTCTCCCTCATTAACTTCTCATTTGGATGCCTAGTCCTATGCAACAACGTGTCATCGTCGGTATGTCTGGTGGTGTAGACTCTTCTGTTTCTGCAGCACTTTTACTTCAACAGGGTTATCAAGTTGAAGGTCTTTTCATGAAGAACTGGGAGGAAGACGACGGCACGGAATACTGTACGGCAATGGAAGACTTAGCTGATGCCCAAGCAGTAGCTGATAAAATCGGTATTAAGCTGCATACAGCAAACTTTGCTATGGAATATTGGGATCGAGTGTTTGAACTTTTCCTAGCTGAATATGCGGCTGGTCGCACACCAAACCCAGATATTTTATGTAATAAAGAAATTAAATTCCGTGCATTTTTAGATCACGCCATGACTTTAGGTGCAGACTTCATCGCAACGGGTCATTACGCACGCCGTGGTGAAACTACATATAACTCTAAAGGCGAAGCATATGCACCATTATTACGTGGTGTAGATAACAATAAAGACCAAACCTATTTCTTGCACGCTGTTCATGGTAGAGAAATTAATAAAACATTATTCCCAGTAGGTGAAATCGAAAAACCTGAAGTTCGCAAAATTGCTGAAGAACTTGATCTTGCTACAGCCAAGAAAAAGGACTCAACAGGAATCTGTTTTATTGGGGAACGTCGTTTTAATGACTTCCTTAAACAATATTTACCCGCTCAGCCTGGGAAAATTGTACTTGATACAGGTAAAGAAGTTGGTGAACATCACGGTCTGATGTACTATACGCTCGGTCAACGTGGCGGAATTGGTCTAGGTGGTTTGAAAGGTGCAGCAGAAGGTGCATGGTTCGTACTACATAAAGATCTGGCCAATAATCGCCTCGTTGTTGGTCAGGGACATGAACATCCACTCATGCAAAGTACTCAACTGTGGAGTGAGTCAATTGACTGGGTAGCTGGTGAACAAAATATTCCAGTTGAAGGATTACGCTGTACAGCTAAAACGCGTTATCGCCAACCTGATCAGGCATGTACAATTTTTATTGATGAAAACACTGAACACGGTGTTCGCGTTGAGTTCGATGAACCTCAGCGTGCTGTTACACCGGGTCAAAGCGTTGTATTTTATTCAGATGAAGTTTGCTTAGGCGGGGGGGTCATTCACCATACAAATGCCCCTACACCAAATTTTATTTAAGGGAATGAATGGCATGGTGGAGTTACCATTTCAACAATCACAAGCCTTGAATGTTCGCCAAAACCGTGCCCTTGCCTTGGCTGGGGTATTTCAGGCCACTCAGCTCACCCATATGACAGCCATGACGGGTCAGCAAAGTATTGGTGAAAGTGGTAACTTCTATTTTGAACTATTAATCAAAGCAAGTTTAAATATTCGCCCTACAGCCAACAATGGTGTTCAAACCTTAGATTTTTTTAATCAGTTGGCAGATATTTCTTTAGGGCTTAAAACACTCGAAAATTGTATTACTCAACCTTTTTCGAACATGCCTAAGTCTCGCCTTCCAAAAATGGGCACGGCCAAATTGCCAATGTCCTATGCGATGTCGCTCTTACAGCTAGAAAAAAAGGTTTATAGCAACCCTGAATATGTCGCAATCATTGAAAAAGCTCAGCAGAAAATTTTAAAACAGCTGTCTTTTTTTGATAATAACTACCTACACCCAAGCATTTTAGCCAATTTGGCGCAAACTTATGTTGATACGGCTGGCCAGATTAACCCACGCATTTTAGTTCGTGGTAATGCAGAAGCATTTAAAGATACCAACCATACTAACCGCATCCGTGCTTGTCTGTTTACTGGCTTACAAATGGCCCATTTATGGCGACAACTCGGCGGTAGTTCATGGAACATGATTTTTAGCAAACGTAAATTGCTACAGGATATTCAAGCACTTGCTCGTTTACAGTACCAAGTCGTTTAAGACTATAAACGAGATTTTTTAGTTTTATGTTTATTCCAACATTAAGGAATCGTTATGAACGCTTTAACCGCACTATCACCATTAGATGGACGTTATGCCAGCAAATGTGATGCGCTACGCCCTTTTCTTTCTGAGTTTGGTTTAATCCATGCTCGTGTCACTGTAGAAGTGCGTTGGTTACAAGCACTTTCTAACCGTCCGGAAATTGTTGAAGTTGCACCTTTTTCAAACGAAACAAATGCAGCT
The DNA here is from genome assembly GCF_000588015.1 of Acinetobacter sp. 1294243. Lineage (NCBI taxonomy): Bacteria > Pseudomonadati > Pseudomonadota > Gammaproteobacteria > Moraxellales > Moraxellaceae > Acinetobacter > Acinetobacter sp. 1294243. Next base: position 227,253 of record NZ_JFXG01000003.1, on the reverse strand, counting down.
TTAGATGCAATTGTTAGCAACTTCTCTGAAGAAGATGCAAATCGTATTAAAGAGATTGAACGTACGACTAACCATGACGTTAAAGCAGTTGAGTATTTCTTAAAAGAGAAAATTGCTGGTATCGCTGAATTACAAAATGCGGGTGAATTCATTCACTTTGCATGTACTTCTGAAGACATCAACAACTTGTCTCATGCGCTTATGCTTAAAAATGGTCGTGAAGTTTTAGTATCAAGCATGAAGCAAATCCTTAATGCGATCTCTGCTTTGGCAACGACTCACGCTGAACAGCCAATGTTGTCTCGTACACACGGTCAAACTGCTAGCCCAACAACTTTGGGTAAAGAAATGGCGAACGTGGCATACCGTTTAGCTCGTCAAATCAAACAATTTGAAAACGTTGAGTTACTTGGCAAAATCAATGGTGCTGTAGGTAACTACAATGCTCACCTTTCTGCTTATCCAGATGTTGATTGGGCTGCTCATGCACAAGCTTTTGTTGAATCTTTAGGTTTAACATTCAACCCTTATACAACTCAAATCGAACCACATGATTACATGGCAGAGTTGTTTGATGCGTTACGTCGTTTCAATACGATTTTAATCGACTTTAACCGTGACGTATGGGGTTACATCTCTTTAGGTTACTTCAAACAAAAATTGAAAGAAGGCGAAGTTGGTTCATCAACCATGCCACACAAAGTTAACCCAATTGACTTTGAAAACTCTGAAGGTAACTTAGGTATTGCAAATGCAGTATTGGCTCACTTAGGTGAAAAATTACCAATTTCACGCTGGCAGCGTGACTTAACTGACTCAACTGTATTACGTAATATGGGTGTTGGTTTTGCACAAAGCTTAATTGCTTTCGATGCGTGCTTAAAAGGTGTTGGTAAACTTGAGTTAAATGCAAACCGTTTAAATGAAGATTTAGACCAAGCTCAAGAAGTTTTAGCTGAACCAATTCAAACTGTAATGCGTCGCTACAACATTGAAAAACCATACGAAAAGTTAAAAGCATTAACTCGTGGTCAAGCAATGACTCGTGACATGATGGTTAATTTCGTAAATGGTGATGAACTTTCTCAAGTACCAAGCGAAGAACGTGCGCGTTTAGCTGAACTTACTCCTGCAACTTATACAGGTAATGCAGCTGAACAAGCGAAACAAATTAACGATTTAATTAGCAAAATTTAATTAAAAAGTTTACAAAAAGCGGAGCTTAGGCTTCGCTTTTTTATTACACTCATATAAATCACAATAAAGACTTCATAAAATGAACGAAAAACAATTTAAACTTAAACACTATATTGCTCTTGGCTTGCTTTTGATTGCGATTGTTATTTCAGCTATTCAGCCTCTTGAATTTGAAGCCTATTTACTTCACCAAGCGGGCACTGTGTTTATGTTGATTTTGCTCTTTGTTATTTTTAAGAAGATTGGACTCGATTTTTTAAGTTTTACTTTCTATCTGCTGTTTTTGCTCATCCATATTGTTGGTGCACATTACCTGTATTCATACGTTCCATACAATGATTGGATACAACAAGCATTCAATTTTAACTTAGATCAATACATGGGTTGGTCCCGTAATATGTATGATCGTTTGGTTCATCTTGCCTATGGTATTTTTCTCTACCCTCTTACTTATCGCGTGTTTCAGGTGTGGTTACCATCAGTAAAGCCATTCAGTCTATTTTTGCTAGTGGTTCAATTTGTCATGGCATCAAGTGTTTTATATGAACTTATTGAATGGGCAATTGCTATCGGATTATCTCCCGAAGAAGCCGAAAATTATAATGGGCAACAAGGCGATATGTGGGATGCCCATAAAGATATGCTGTTAGCGACCATTGGTGCAATTTTCTATGGACTTCTTGCACTCATGATTCCATCTAAAACAAATAACTCATAAATAAAAAAGCGCTCAATGAGCGCTTTTTTTTAAGATCACTTTAGACAACAGGATAGGTTTGTTCTAAAAGGCTTTGTAAAACCGAAGAAGTCGTATCAGGCAAAACATGCTCAAGATTGGGAGTAATATTACTAGCGTTCGTAGTTATATCACTCTGATCATTTACCTGAGTAGGCTTTAATGCCGCTGAAGATAAAAGAGTTTCAATTGGGTCTGGTTCACTAGATGTAGAGCTTTTTAACAAATAATCTAATGGCAAAGATTTCTGCTGCTGGCTATCCGTTTCATTTGTTGTGCTTTGTACTAACTTTAATGTGTTTAACCCAACACTATCAGCAACAGATACAGTTTCTGTATGAGCAGTATCAACAGCTACCTCACTTAAACTCGCAACCTTTGGAGCGACCACGTCAAACGTAAAAGGTAAACTCACTTCACTGGTAAACCCTGCCTCATCGGTTTGCATTAAGGTAATAGTATGTTTACCAATGGCTAAAGTTTTATCAAGTGTAAATGACCACTCACCACTAGCATTTACTTGACCTATTTTAATAATTGAAATTGCTACTCCGTTATCGTAAATGGTCAAGGTCGCATTGGATTCAGCTTTGACAGTAAATTTTGGGGTCGCATCATCTGTTTCAGAGTTAGCAAGGATTTGTTTTATAGCGGTCCCATTATCATCATATACCTTAAAACTCGGTTTATCAGGAGGCGTATCCTTTGTACCATTGATTTCCAGAGCTACAGAACTATTGCCAGAGGTATCTATAGCAGATACAGAGGCCTTATCTTTAACAGTTAAAGCGGGTGAAATCGTAATTGTAAATTTCCCATCCGCATCAGCTACTCCACTACCAATAACCTTAGTACCTATTGTTATTTGTATTTTTGCATTAGCTTCGGCAGTTCCTGTTACTGTTGTGCCATCAGCATTAATTTGGGCTGTAGGTTTATCCGGTGCAATAGTATCATAGCCAGCTTTAATTTCTAAAGGCTTAGAGGTATTACCTGCTGCATCTTCAACAACAACTGTTGCCTTTTGGGACTCTTTTAATGCAGGCGAAAGCGTGATTTGAAACTCACCTTGTGCGTTTGCGGTACCAGTTCCAATCACTTTACCATCAGCATCTTTTATCTGAACTTTTGCATTAGGCTCAGTTTGTCCTTCGACTGTGGTACCTTCTTTATTAACTTCAACTAAAGGTACATCCGGAGCGAAAGTATCCTTTCCGGCAATAATTTTAGTTGGTTCAGATTTATTGCCTACAGCATCTTCAGCTATAACTTTTCCACCCGCGTCACTCGTCAATGGTGGAGTAAGCTTTAAAGAAAAAATACCATCTTTATTTGCAGTTACAGTGCCTAGTACATTACCACTAGCATCATAAACAGTGATTTTTGCATTTGGTTCAGTTCTACCATCTAAGATTGAACCATCTTCACTTAACTGGGCGCGTGGGGCATCTGGAGCAATTGTGTCTTTGGGACCTGTAATAGAATAAGCACTAGACTCTTTACCACCTTCATTTTGAGCAGAAACATTTAATTTATTTCCATCTGTCAAAGGTTTATCTAGCTTAATCGTAAAATTACCACTTGCATCTGCGTTACCTGAAGCAATCACATTTCCACTTAAATCTTTAATATAAATTTTTGCATTAGCTTCGGCTTTACCTGTGACCGTAACAGCATCATCTGCAAGTTTTACTTCTGTTGGTTTCGCAGTGGTTGGAACATTAACAGGCGAGTCATCTTTGTCATCATTATCAAAAGCCCAAAGATATAAACCTTCAGCAGCTAAAACAGCCAAACCTGCTTTTAGCACATTACCCATCGAAAAAGTTGGGGAATCATCAACTGCCATTGTCGAAGCTGGTTGGCTCGTGCTGGTATAGGCTAAATCTGTGACATGGTTTAAACCTGTATAGTCGATCACCTTACCCTGAGCGTCAAATTGTGCTTCAACAAATTTTCCATGTTCAGTCGGAAGAACAAGTGAATGTTCTGTTGTATTCGTTACTTCATTAAAGAAATTTTCTAAGACAATAGTCTCTCCATTTTTTAAATGGACGACTAGATTTCCACCTTGTTTTTCCACCGATGCTATATCTTTTTGACTTACACCAATTTGAATAATAGAAGGTTTACTTAACACGACCTTATTGAGCTGACCATCTTGCAGAACGTCCAAACCCTCTTTGGATGCTACAATTATTCTTGTCATTATTTCCTGTCCTAAATTTCAGTTATATTTTTAAATGTCTAACTTTTTAAATATTTCATTTAAAAGCTATTTTATTGTTGTTTAAAATATCAAAACCATGTGTTTATCACAATTCAAAAATTATATTTATCAATATTTATTTTTTACTTTCCATTAAAAATCTAAGCGTATTTAATAAGACAATTTTGAATATTAACTTTATAAAAAAACCAGCATTTAAGCTGGTCTTTTATAACATTTGAATTAGATAAACTTATAGTTTTGGATCACGTACCTGTACAAGCATCGTGTTCGCTTTTGCTAGGCTTTCCATGACTTTGCCGATTACAGTAGGAATCAAACTATCGGCCATTTGCGCTGCTTGTAAACCCAGCTTTTCACCTAAAGTCGCTTTCTTACGTGTATTAATGACATACACATCATGTTGCGGCAATAAAGCTAATAAGTACTCATCAGATGTTTGTAATTTATCAACAAGGTTCAAATCTAGAGCATCTTCACCATACCAATGCTCACCTGTCGCTACCTTATCAACATTAAGCTGTGGGCGATATTTTTCTACAAAGTGCTTAAATAAGACATGAGTTTGTTGCAACTCTTCTTCGAACTTCGCTTTACCTTCAGGCGTATTTTCACCAAACATAGTTACAGTACGCTTATACTGCCCTGCTGTGTAAAGCTCAAAATCCACATTGTGTTCTTTTAAAAGGCGATTAAAGTTTGGAACTTGAGCAACCACACCAATTGAACCCACAATAGCAAACGGCGCTGCAATAATTTCATTTGCAATACATGCCATCATATAGCCACCACTTGCAGCGACTTTATCAACACAAATTGTTAAATGAAAACCTGCATCGCGTAAACGCACCAACTGAGCTGCTGCTAGACCATAACCATGCACCATACCACCTGGGCTTTCAAGACGAACTACGATACGATCACGTCCTGCTTTAGCAGTTGCTAAAATCAGGGTAATTTCTTCACGCAAGTTTTCAACTGCCGAAGCTTGAATATCACCTTTGAAATCTAAAACAAAAATCTTCTGATTATTTTTACGGCGAATTTTAGCTTCTTTAGCAAGTTGTTGAGCTAATTGTAAAAGTTCTAAACGGCTTGCTGTAGTTTGCGCAATTTTTTTTCTCTGTTCATTGACACGTGCATTTAAATGGCTGACACGTATTTCCGCAGGGAGTTTAGGCAAATGGAATAACATAAAATTCTAAGCTCATAAGTTTATCTTTATAGCCTTAAGATGTGGTCCTTTTGATTAAAATTCAATAGCGATTTTGCAAAATAGAGTCATTTTCATTTATAAAATAAAAAAAAGAGCACATGGCTCTTTTTCTTTTATTGTTTATTAATCAACCGAAGCGACCAGTAATATACGCTTCCGTTAACTGATGGTCAGGTTGAGTAAAGACTTTTTCAGTTGAGTTGACTTCAATTAAATCACCTAAATGGAAATAAGCAGTACGATCAGAAACACGTGCCGCTTGTTGCATTGAGTGAGTCACAATCACAATTGTGTATTGATTCGACAATTCAGAAATGAGTTCTTCTACTTTTGCTGTTGCAATTGGATCGAGTGCAGAACACGGCTCATCCATTAAAATTACTTCAGGACTAACAGCAATGGTACGTGCAATACATAAACGTTGTTGCTGACCACCTGATAAACCTGTACCTGGCTGGTTCAAACGGTCCTTAACCTCATCCCACAAACCAGCTTTACGTAAGCTATTTTCAACAATTTCTTCTAGGTCATATTTATCACGTGCTAATCCGTGAAGTTTAGGACCATAAGCCACGTTGTCAAAAATAGATTTAGGGAATGGGTTTGGCTTTTGGAACACCATACCAACCTGAGCACGCAATAATACAACGTCTAGATTTGGGTCATAAATATTGTGGTTATCGAGGGTAATTTTACCTGTTACGCGGCAACCATCAATCGTATCGTTCATACGGTTTAACGTACGAAGAAACGTTGATTTACCACAACCTGAAGGACCAATAAATGCGATCACTTCATTTTGATAAATATCTAGGTCAATACCCTTGATAGCTTCAAAATCACCATAATAAACATGGGCATCTTGTGCACTAATTTTAATTTCGTTTGAGTTCTGTTTTTTTGAAGTATGTGGTTCAAAATGCGAAACATACGAAGTGCCATGATTCAGCGATTTATCTGTAAATTGAGATTGTTCAGTATTCACTAACTTATCCTTTTCTAAGGAATTCGTAATATCAATAGTATTCATGATTTATCCTCTATTACCAACGCACTTCGAACTTTTTACGTAACCAAATTGCAAGACTGTTTAAACCAATCATTAATGCAAGTAGTACGATAATCGCAGCAGCAGTACGGCCTTCGAAGAAGTTACGCAACTCATTCCCCTGCCATAAATAAACCTGTACAGGTAAAGCAGTTGCTTGATCAAATGGAGTTGATGGAATACTTGCAACGAATGCACTCATCCCGATTAAAAGTAAAGGTGCGGTTTCACCAAGCGCATGTGCAACACCAATAATTGCACCTGTCATAATGCCCGGTAATGCCAACGGTAAAACATGATGGAAAATCGTTTGGAACTTAGAAGCTCCCAAACCAAGTGCCGCTTGTCGAATAGAAGGTGGCACTGCTTTTAATGAAGCGCGTGTGGTAATGATGACTGTTGGTAGTGTCATTAAGCTTAAAACCAAACCACCCACCAACGGAGCTGATAAAGGCAAATGCATCCAGCCAATGAAAATTGCAGCACCGAGTAGACCAAATACAATTGAAGGAACAGCAGCAAGGTTATTGATGTTAACTTCAATAATGTCGGTAAGAACATTTTTTGGAGCAAACTCTTCGAGATAGATTGCGCTGGCAACACCAATTGGGATCGCAATGATGATCACGATGAGCATCATGAATAATGAACCCATGAATGCACCTGCAAGACCACTAATTGCTGGAGAACTACGTGAGTCAGGGTTCTTAAATAAGTTCAAGTTAAATGTACTTTCAAGAACGCCTTTTGCTTTTAAGTCATCTGCAAGCTTACGCACTTCTGGATCGAGTTGTTGCTGATCATCTGGTAATGAACGATCAATATTACCTTTTAACCAAACATCGACGTTCGCATCACCCAAGAAGGTAATATTTTCTTTTTTACCAATGAGTGATGGATCTGCAAAAACCATATCACGGAGGCGATAAGCTTCCGAGCTTGCATATAAGCTGCTTAGGTAGTCACGTTGCGATGCAAGTGCAGGATCTTTAGCAATCATTCCATTTACAATGATGCCATCCCAATCGACCATACCCATTTTAGTTTGCCAATCAACATAACGTTCTTGGTAATGTGCAGGTGTTTCACCTTGAGTACGTACAGGTACTGGTCCTGCATCAATCACTTTAGGGTCAAAGTAAATTGGAACATTCATACTGGTTTGCCAAAAAGCAGGTAAACCTTTTGCCAAAATACTACCGAACAAGAGAGCAACGAATGCAAGACCAATAATGACTGCCGAGAAACCCGCAAAACGGAAAGCTTTTTCTTTACGATGACGTTTAGCTAAGGATTTTTCAATAACCTGTTTACGTCGTTCACGTGTTTCGGCAGCAGTTTTCGGATCAAATACGTTCTGATCCATAGGAGACGATGTATTTGATGTACTCATTCGTATTGCTCACGGTATTTACGCACAATGTACAGTGCTACAATATTTAATCCCAAGGTAATAACAAATAGTGTTAAACCTAGCGCGAATGCAACCAATGCTTGTGGACTTGAGAAGTCTGTATCTCCAGTCAACTGTTTTACAATAGTTACTGTCACTGTCGAAACAGCTTCAAATGGATTTGCGTGTAAAAGTGGACTGTTCCCTGCTGCTAAAACCACAATCATGGTTTCCCCAACAGCGCGAGAGACTGCCAATAAGAAAGCGCCTGTAATACCCGGTAAAGCTGCCGGTAATACGACTTGACGAATTGTTTCAGACTTAGTCGCACCAAGTCCTAAAGAACCGTCACGTAGTGCACGCGGGACTTGAGTAATAATGTCATCTGACAAAGATGACACAAACGGGATAATCATAATTCCCATTACAAAGCCAGCAGTTAAAGCACTCGTCGCATTAATCTCTAAACCAACATATGCACCCGCTGCTTTAAAGAATGGCCCAATAATCATCATGGCAAATACACCATAAACAATTGTTGGAATACCAGCTAAGACTTCAATTGTTGGTTTTGCCCATGAGCGGAACCATGGTGAAGCATATTCAGCTAAATAAATTGCGATCATTAATCCAACTGGTACAGCAACGAGTAGAGCGATACCACTGACCATGAGCGTACCCCATAGCAATGGCAATAAACCATAACTGCCTTCAGCATTACCAGAAGTACTAAAGCCCGGATTCCATTCTGTACCAAAGAAAAAGTCCATTGGACTGACAAAACGGAAGAAGTGCATTGCTTCACCAAACATCGACATAACGATACCGATGGTTGTTAAAATCGCAACACCAGAACATAAAATCAAACCAACATTAATGGCACGTTCAACTTGGTTACGAGCACGATATTGTTGGCTGATTTTTTTCTTTGCCCAAACCAACCCCAATAAAGCAGCACAAATTACAACAGCAAATTTGGCAAAAGAGCCAATGGTTTGAAATTTTGCAAACTGTTGAGCAGCAGCTAATTCGTAGGCTGCCGGTTTATCGCTCACCCCAAAACCTGAAGCAATTGATTGAACACGATCAACCAATACACTTCTACCCGCTTCATCAAGAGAAGCACTTACAGACGCCGGAATATTATTAAAAATAATATGATTTAAAATACTTGGTTCAACCAAGTTCCAAATGATCAAAATTAAAAAAGCAGGGATACCGCACCAAAGACCAACCAGTGCGCCATAATAACCAGGACGAGAATGTAACGTCGCCGAGTTGCTTCCCTTACCTGCTATGTTACGGCTCTTTCTCAGCCCAAGTTGATATGCAATTGCCACGAGGGCTAACAACACACCGATAAGTAGCAGATTCATGTACTCTCCACTGTTTTCTCAATTGTCATAATTTGGAAAAACAAGTTAGACAAAAAGGCTGATGAACTCTTAAGATCACCAGCCTTCATTCAAACTAACTTATTTAACAGTTTTACCTGCTTTAAAGTCAGCCAAAACTTTTGCACGTTCAGCATCAGACATCGCGATTAAACCATCACGCTCAGCTTTAGAACCTTTACCAGTTGCTTTCTTGCTTACGAAATATTCTACATATTGCGGTAAGCCTTTAACTGATTTTAAGTGTTCGCCTTTCACGTAGAAGTACAATGGGCGAGATACAGGGTATGTACCATTCAATACTGTCTTCTCAGATGGAACAACGTTGTTTACTGTTGCTACACGTAACTTGTCACGGTTCATGTCATAGAAACTTAAACCAAACACGCCTACAGCACTTGGAGAAGTTTTTAAGCGCGCTAATGTTTCTGTATAGTCGCCAGCGATTTCAATTACACGGCCATCTTTACGGAAAGTAGAACATGCTTTCTTCTGAGCATCTTTATCTAAGCTCTTGAAGTATTCATATGCTTCACAACCAGCTTCAACCATTTTCTCTTGGAAAACTTCACGAGTACCGTGGTTAGATGCAGGGATTACAAGAGTAATCGGTTCATTTGGAAGTGTTTTATCAATTTGATTCCAGTTTGTATATGGGTTTGGAACCAATTTACCTTTTGATGGTAACTGTGCAGCTAAAGCAGCAAACACATGGTAAGGTTTTAATTTATAAGCTGCTTTGTGTGAGTTAGACGCGAATACAATACCGTCATAACCGATTTTGATTTCTTGAATTTGTTTTACACCAGCTTTGTTACAAGCTTCGATTTCAGTGCTTTTAATTTTACGAGAAGCGTTAGCAACGTCGATCGTGTTATCGCCAACACCTTGACAGAATTGTTTCAAACCAGCAGAAGAACCGCCAGAACCAACTACAGGAGTTTTAAATTGAGGGAAAGTATTACCAAACTCTTCAGCTACAACGCTGGCAAATGGTAATACAGTTGAAGAACCAGCAATTTGAATCGTATCACGAGCTGCATTTGCAGTCGTTGTTACAGCTGCCCCAGTTACTGCTAACGCAATTGCGATTTGACGTGGATTTAAGCGCATTCTGTTCTCTCTCATTAATGCAATAGGTTGTACGTCACTTTTTGTTGAGTGCTTGTACGCTCTTCGATAGCTGCATTGTGAATAGAAAATATGACAATTAAGTTACAGTATGATGACGCTTTAATGATTTCGATATTGTTAACTGTCACATTAATATTTTTTATGTACTATCAATTAGTTATTTTAAATATAGAGATTATTTTACCTTCTCTATCAATCTATATTATGACATTAACTAAAAATATTAAATTTTTATTTTTTATAAAATATAAAAACAAAAGGTATTATAAATATATTAAAAAACGGTAATTTAGTGATTTATTAATTTTATTATTTAAATATTTTCTGTCATTAAAATTATTATTAAAAATTTCTAGAAAAAATAATTTCTTTGTAACATGAAAATAATATGACAAGAGATAAAGGGTTACCAACCTTAAGGCTGATAACCGCAATATCATTGTCAATTTAAAGGATCAATTCGATTGTACTTCTGGCAAAACAACCATTTTTTTACGATATTTTAAGAAGTACATCACAGCTAAAACAGCAAGCCAGATTGGCCCTAAAATAACTGCCAATCTCATATCTGGAGTCATCGCCATAATAATAAGAATAAAGCATACAAAGCTAATGGTTAAATAATTACTCCAAGGACTCATAATACTTTGGAATTTAGTTTGGCGTCTTTGCAATTTCATTGCTTTAGTAAACTTCAAATGAGTCACTGAAATCATGAGCCAGTTAATAACAAGTGCAGCCACCACAAGCATCATGAAGAGCTGAAAAGCTTGACCAGGAATCAGATAATTCACGACCACACATATTGCTGTGATAGATGCAGAAACAACTGCTGCTGGAACCGGAATACCGCGACTGTTTACTTTTTTCAAAATTGCAGGAGCATTACCCTGCTCTGCCAAACCATGCAACATACGACTATTACAATAGATACAGCTGTTATAAACTGAAATAGCAGCAATCAAGACCACAAAGTTCAGAACGTTCGCAACACCGTTACTATTGAGTGACTGGAAAATCATGACAAATGGACTGCCGCCTTCTGCCACCATGTTCCATGGATAAAGACATAAAAGAATACCGATTGCACCGATATAAAAAATTAAAATACGGTACACAATCTGATTTACTGCTTTAGGAATAGTCGTTTCAGGTTTCTTCGTTTCAGCTGCAGCAATACCAATTAATTCCAAGCCACCAAATGCAAACATAATGACAGCTAAAGCCATGACAAAACCGTGAATCCCGTGCGGGAAGAAACCACCGTGTTGCCATAAATTTGCAACACCCGCTTGCGGACCTGCTGAGCCTGAAAGTAAAAGATAAGCACCGAAACCAATCATACTTAAAATGGCAACAATTTTAATGCAGGAAAATAAGAACTCGGATTCCCCAAAAAAGCGGACATTTACCAAGTTAATGCCGTTAATTAAAATAAAGAAAAATAAAGCAGTCAGCCATGTCGGAATTTCAGGCCACCAAAACTGTATAAACGTCCCAATCGCACTCAATTCAGCCATGCTGACGAGTACATATAATCCCCAATAGTCCCAGCCAGACATAAAACCCGCCATTTTGCCCCAATATTTGTTCGCAAAATAACTAAAAGAACCACTGACCGGCTCTTCAACAACCATTTCACCTAAATGGCGCATAATTAAAAAGGCAATAATTCCTGCAATTGCATATCCTAATAAAATTGAAGGACCAGCCAATTTAATTGTTTGTGAAAGACCTAAGAATAATCCTGTACCAATCGCCCCTCCGAGTGCGATGAGTTGAATATGCCGATTGGATAAGCCTTGTTTTAACTCGTGCTTATTGTTTGCATCCATAACATTATCTCCAATGTTGGTGTCACTTCCTGTACACCTTTATTCAGCACCATATCCGAAGGCCAGAACCCGGCCTTCGGAAATAAGTAGCTTTAATATGAGTCCATTTAATTTTTGAGAAGACTTGTCCTGTCTTCTATTTAAAAAGAGATTGCATCCTTACATTTAATCGGTTGGGAACGCTCCTTTAAAATTTCGTAACCGCGATCACCGTAGTCAAAACGAGCAATCACAGAAGCAAATTTTTTCAAACTTACCGGCGCATCCATTGCTGGTAGTTTTAATTCAATGAAAGTTAACTGATCATTTTGCTGAACATTTTCTAAAACGCTCTTGAGCTGGCCAGCGGTTTCAACCACATAAGTTGTATGGCCTTTTTTACCGTTAAATACCGCAGGAATTTCAGTGTATTTCCAGTTTTGCACGTCGTTATAGGCCGCGTTTTCACCCATAATTAAGCGCTCAATGGTATAGCCGCCATTGTTCAGCAAGAAAATGATTGGTTTTAAACCATGACGGATAATTGTAGAAAGCTCTTGTACCGTAAGCTGGAAAGAACCATCGCCAATAAATAAAATTTGACGGCGTTCAGGAGCTGCCAGCAAGCTACCAAGTAAAGCTGGCAAGGTATAACCAATAGAACCCCAAAGCGGCTGAGCAATATATTTAGCTGTAGCAGGAAGTTTGATACCTGACAAAGCAGAGTTTGATGTTCCTACCTCACCAATAATCACATCATCTTCTTTTAAGAACCCTGAAATGTAATTCCAAAGCACATCTTGGCTTAGCTTTTGTTGAGCTGGAGCTTCAATTACTTTCTGAGGTTGTTTTTCAAGAAGAGGTGTTGTTGATTTACGTGGCGCAACTTTTTTATTTAGCTCGACAAGTAATTGTCCAATTTCAATACCCGGAAAATCCTGACCAAAAATATTTAGGCCATAAGATTTAATTTCGATGTAGTTTTTGGTCTCAATTTGATGAGTAAATACAGCTGAGCCTACATCGGTAAAACGTGCACCAACACCAATTAAACAGTCAGATTGTTCAATGATATTTTTCACATGCGGTTGGCTTGCCCCACCCACATAAGTTCCAATGTAACGAGGTGAGCCTTCATCCATAATATTTTTTGCAGTATTCATCCCTGCAAATGGAATTGAGCATTTTTGAGACAAATCATTTAAAAGTGAAGTTACACCAAAAACTGAAGCTTCATTATCAATAAGAAGTGCTGGGCTTTGAGCATTTGCAATAATGTCACAAAGTTTGCTTACCACACTCTGCAATAATTCAGGTTCAATAGCTGGGTAGCTTAAGTCAAGCGGACGCTCAGATACTTCAATTTTAACGTGAGTAATATCGCCTGGTAGTTGAATGTGTACAGGACGGCGTTCAAGGAAACACTGGCGTAATACACGGTCAATTTCAAAAGCTGCATTTGCTGGAGTTAAACGTGTTTGGGCAACTGTGAACTCTTTCATACAGTTCATAATATTGTCGTAGTTACCATCGACAAGCGTGTGGTGTATTAGTGTGCCCTTTTGAACCGCATGTAAAGGCGGAATACCTGAGATATGAATAAGAGGTACATTTTCTGCATAGGCACCTGCGATGCCATTAATCGCACTTAAGTCACCTACACCATAAGTAGTTGCCAAGGCAGAAAAACCGTTAATTCGTGCATAGCCATCTGCTGCATAGGCAGCATTTAATTCATTACAATTTCCAATAAATTCGAGTTGTGGGTCTGCTTCAACTTGTTCTAGATATGAGAGGTTAAAATCACCAGGTACACCAAAGAGATGTTGGATACCCATTTGTTTTAAACGAAGATTTAAAAAGTCACCGATTTCTATGAACATTGCTCTATATCCTTTGAGACCAATTTTTATTCCATAGAAAAATAATATTTCATCTATCTTTTAGATTTCGTGCATAATGAAAACGCATTTTAATAAAAATACATGATTTGTGTATCATAAAAGGATTTTATGCAATGGATAAGTTCGACTGGCAAATCATTCAGGCACTACAAAAGAATGGACGGCTCACTAATCAGGAAATAGGCGATTTAATTGGCTTATCTGCTTCGCAATGTTCAAGAAGAAGGCAGCTACTTGAGCAAAAAGGGATAATTCTAGGCTACACTGCGCGCATCCAGCAGCAGGCGCTAGGACTGGAAGTTACAGCGATGATACATATTAATCTAAGAACACACGAGGCAAAATCACAGCAGGCTTTTCAAGAACTCATTGAAGCTGAAGACAACATTCAGGACGCATTTTCAATTAGTGGTGATGCAGATTTTATTTTAAAAGTTGTTGCAGAAAACTTAGAACAGCTTTCTCAATTTGTGACTGAAAGATTACTTTCTTATAATTTTATTGGGCACATAAAGTCTTACATCGTTCTTAAAAAAATTAAAGAACAGAATCATTTTTTAATCAAACCTAAAAGCATGAGCTATCATCACTCTCAATAAAATAACTCAGCTTTTCACTCTTAAAAGTGAAAATAAAAAGGCGGATACTAGATCCGCCTTAAAATTAATATTTAGACTTTACTGATATGAACCGTTTGCCCAATCGTATTTTCAAGCAAGCCTTCCAGACCAAATTCAGCACCTAGGCCAGACATTTTCCAGCCACCAAAAGGTGCATGAGGCAGAACCTCCGCATGGGTATTAATCCAAACAGTTCCGCATTGAAGCTGACTAGCATAAGTCTGAGCGGCTTTAATATCAGAAGACCAAATTGAGCCACCTAAACCAAACTCACTGTCATTGGCACGAGCAATAGCATCGTTAATATCGGTATATTTTAAAACAGGCAACACTGGACCAAACTGCTCTTCTTGGACCACGCGGCAAGAATCAGAAACTTCAGTCAAAATAGTTGGTGCAATAAAATAGCCCTGCTCCGGTAATTGTTGTTGCCCAGACAGCGCTTTTGCACCTTGAGAAATAGCATCAGCAATAAGTGCTTTCACTTTGTTATATTGCATTTGGTTTTGTACTGGGCCAAATGTTGTAGAAGATGCCATTCCATCACCCACAACTTGGGCGTTGGCAATATCAGCTAGTTTTTGAGATAAAGCTTCATATTGGCTTTCATGCACGTATAAGCGCTTTAACGCAGCACATGTTTGACCAGCGTTTAAGAATGCCATATTAAAAATCTTAGCTGCAATTTCATCAATATTTGCATCTGGTAATACAATACCAGCGTCATTACCACCAAGTTCTAAAGTTAAGTGTTTTAGCTGCTGAGCTGCACCAGCCATAATGTGTTGGCCTGTTCGAGTTGAACCCGTAAATACAACTTTTTGTACATCAGGATGAGAAGATAATGCTTCACCAATCTCACCAGCACCAACCACAATTGAAATAACACCAGCAGGGACTTCTTGCTGAATGATTTCACATAAACGTAAAGTTGAGAGTGGTGTGTATTCAGAAGGTTTGCTGATCACAACGTTACCCGCACGCAATGCAGGCATGATGTGCCAAACTGCAATCATCAGTGGCCAGTTCCATGGCGTAATTGAAGCCACTACACCTAATGGTTGGCGATGGCGCTCGATACGCTTAGTTTCACTGTCTTCAATTACTTCTACAGGTAAATCCATTGCAGCCGCATAACGCGTCCAGCCAATTGCACCCTGCACTTCCATTTGTGCAAGCGCCAATGGCTTACCTTGTTCAAGCACAACCAGCTCCGCGAGCATTTCAGCATGCTTTTCAATGCCATCTGCAATCTTGTTCAAGATTGACTTACGCTCTTCGTGCGAGACTTGTTGCCAAGCTTTAGATGCTTGTTTAGCAGCACTCACTGCCTGATTGACTTGCGCAACCGATGCTTTTGCACAACGTGCAGCAGTTAAGCCAGTAGCAGGGTTAAGAATTTCTAGTTCACCTTGTTCACCTGAACAAAGTTGACCGCCAATAATGAGTTTAAATTCATTGAACATATTCGCTTGTTGCATTTCTTCTTCCTTGTCTTAATTGTAATTACAGCCACTTACTTTTTTCAGTTAAAGCGGGATTATTTAAAGTGAGTACGATATTGATATATCAATGCGACCCAAAATATCGGGAACATACCAATACAATAAGAAATTTGCTCCCCATAAATCATGCATAATTATTTTTGTTTTGTGAAAATATGCATGATTTGTGCATGTATTCTTTTCTTCATACACAATCCAAATAAAAACAATCTGCAATAAAAAAGCTCGGTAATAAACCGAGCTTTTTTTGTTATCAACTCAATTAGTCAATTGGTGGTACATAGTTACCAGAAGCAATTGCATCTTTAATGCGGTCAGCTTCAGCCAATACTTGACCTAAAAGGTTTTTAACGTTTTCAAATGTCACAACAGGGCTTAATGTTGTCATTTTCAATGACTGTACATTACCAACTTTTGTTACACCGATATTTGCTTCACCACGTGCAAACAATTCGTCCGCTACGTTTTGGTTCAAGCTATCGATAAACTCAACTGGATAGCCTTGTGGAACAACGCGGAATAATACCGAAGCAAACTGTGGTTCAACTAAAAGTTCTAAACCATCAGTTGCCTTGATGTAATCTGCAACTTCACGAGTAAGTTTTACACCATGGTCAATCATTGAACCATAAAGGTCTTCACCTAGTGATTCGATTGTCATCCACAATTTCAATGCATCAAAACGACGAGTCGTTTGTAATGACTTAGACACAAGGTTTGGTACACCGTGCTCTTCATCATAAGCAGAGTTCAAGTATTCAGCTTCGTAGTGCATGAAACGATAGTTCGCTTCATCTTTCAACAAGAACGCGCCACAGCTAATGCTTTGGAAATAATGCTTATGGAAGTCGAGGGTAATCGAGTCAGACAACTCAATACCATCAAGCATTGCACGATAGTCATTTGACAGAATTAATGCACCGCCCCATGCCGCATCGATATGCATCCATGAACCATATTTATTGGTAATTTCACGGATTTTCTTCAATGGGTCAATTGCACCAGCATCGGTTGTACCTGCTGTCGCAACGACACAAGCAACAACTTTACCTTCAGACTGAAGATGCGCCATCGTTTTTTCGAGAGCATCTACATCCATCTGTGCATTTTCATTCACAGGAACAGTTACAACTGACTGGAAGCCCATGCCCATCATTGCCATGTTCTTTTGCACAGAGAAATGTGCATTTTCAGAACAAATGACTTTGACGTTTTTCATTGCATCGGCAGGAATACCATCACGCTGTACAGACCATGGATTACCATTTTCGTCTTTCCAGTTTTTCGAGATGCACCAGTCACGAGCAAGTAACACACCCATCAAGTTAGATTGAGTACCGCCAGAGGTGAAAACACCTGCCTGACCAGAACCATAACCCACTTTTTGACGCAACCAATCAATGAGCTGAACTTCCATTAATGAACCCGCTGGGCTTTGATCCCATGAGTCCATAGACTGGTTAGTTGCATTAATTAACACTTCCGCGATCTGGCTCATCACCATGGTTGGGCAGTGTAAATGTGCTAATGAATGTGGATGATGTACTTTCAAGCTTTTATTCAAGAAAAGCTCAATCATACGTTGAAGAGATTCTTGTACACCCATACCTTCTTTTGAAGGTTGGAAAGAAATTGCTGAACGCAATTCTTTAATGCTACCACCAGTGTACATCTTTTCATTTTGCAACCATGCTGAAACGGCTTTTACCGCTTCGCCCATTGCTGACTCATAGTCAGCAATGGATTGTGCATCATTGCAGAGTAACGCTTTACGATGTTCTGCAAAATCCACCATACTTATGCGCCTCGTACTGCAACCAATGCTTCTGCAATTGCTTTCTTAAAGCGAGCAACTACTTCAACACACTCGTCTTGAGTGATGATTAGCGGACAAAGTAAACGAATTACCGTACCGTTACGTCCACCTTTTTCAAGCAATAATTTATTGTTGAAACAAGCAGTTTGAATCGCAGCAGCTAATTGTGAATCAGCAGGATGCGAACCAATACGATCAGCTGGTTTACGCTCGTCAACGATCTCAACACCGATCATTAAACCACGACCGCGTACGTTACCGATACATGGGAATTCTTGAGCTAATTTTTTAAATTCAGCTTGTAAGAAGTCACCACGCTCTTGCGCATTTTGAGCAAGATTTTGTTCGCTAATCGTTTTTAATACGACAAGACCAGTACCCATAGCAAGTTGGTTACCACGGAAAGTACCCGTGTGACCAGCAGGCTGCCAAGCATCAAATTTACGTTTAATACCTAATACTGCAAGTGGTAAACCACCACCTACTGCTTTAGACATTACAACAACATCAGGTTCAATACCTGCATGTTCAAATGCAAACATTTTGCCTGAACGTGCAAAGCCAGCTTGAACTTCGTCTAAAATTAAAACGATGTTGTGCTTTTCAGTCACTTCACGGATTTTTTGCAACCATTTTACTGGAGCTGTAACTACACCGCCTTCACCTTGAATCGCTTCAAGAATAACAGCAGCCGGTTTTGTTACACCGCTTTCTACATCTTCAATAAAGTTTTCAAAGTAGTAAGTTAAAGCGTCAACACCAGCTTCACCACCTAAACCAAGTGGGCAGCGGTATTCATGCGGATATGGCATGAATTGTACGCCTGGCATTAAACCGTTAACTGCATTTTTTGCACTTAAGTTACCAGTCATAGCAAGTGCACCATGGGTCATACCATGATAACCGCCAGAGAAACTGATCACTGAACTACGGCCAGTGTAAGTCTTAGCAAGTTTGATTGCTGCTTCAGTTGCGTCTGCACCAGCAGGACCACAGAACTGCAAGCAATATTCTTCTTTACCACCAGGTAAATATGCTAACAATGCTTCAGTGAATGCATCTTTTAAAGGTGTGGTTAAGTCTAAAGTATGCAATGGCAAACCACTTGCCAATGTATCTTGAATACTTTGAATCACCGCAGGATGATTATGACCTAAAGCCAATGTACCTGCCCCAGCTAAACAATCAAGGTACTGTGTACCTTCAACATCAGTAACCCAGCATCCTTGTGCTTTCGCTATCGCTAACGGTAATTTACGTGGATAGCTACGAACATTTGATTCCATTTGACTTTGGCGAGTCAAATAATATTCGTTAGTAGCATTAGTGGCAGGGTTAACGGAAGTAACGCTCATATCGGATTACCATCTCTGATAGGGGGAGAAAGAAATAAGTCTGGTGACGATTGGTCCTTTGACTCGGTGCTTTATAGAACTAGTAAAGACACTTATTTTATATCTTGTAACTAGGAGCGCGATGATACCTAATTTTACAAGAAAAAAAACGTCTTTTATGTACTTTACTCATCTAATCTTATTGAAAAAATGTATCATCCCAATAGTTATGATGAATTATCATCATACTATGTGACAACCTAAAGAAAATATTCTTTTTTTATATTACTTTGATTTTTTAAGTTACATTGAAACACTTTAATTTTAAGATTTTAATTTTTAAAGACTTTATATTTACCAAAATTTAAAAAAACCTGATCTGACTATTACAAATACGCCACAAAATCTGCAAAAGTTATGCATAAGTTATGTTTAACATTTCCTAATGAAAAAAATTAAATTTATATTAATTTTTAAAGGAAAAATTTATGCGTACTTTAGCCGTATCCACCCTTCTTTTAGGTTCTCTCCTTAGCCCTTTAGTTTTTGCTCAGGATGACAATGCTTTGAACTACAATATTGTAAATGTACAAGCGGAAGCTTCTCGCCAAGTTTCTAATGATGAAATGCATGCAACTTTATATATTGAAAAAAGTAACAAACAACCAGCCGAGCTTTCAAACCAAATTAATCAGCTGATGAATCAGGCACTTAATGTTTCTCGTAAATATCCACAAGTAAAAGTGGAAACTGGTGCTCAAAGCACTTATCCAATTTACGATAACGATAGCAATAAGTTAAAAGAATGGCGTGGCCGCGCTGAAATCCGTCTTGAAAGTAAAGACTTTAAAGCTGCTAGCCAGTTAGTAAACGAATTACAGCAAAACTTCCAAACTCAATCGATTAATTTTACGGTTTCTGATGAACAACGTAAAAAAGTTGAAAATGAGTTAATGGTAGAAGCATCTAAAAACTTCCAACAACGTGCTCAAATGTTGACCCAAGCTTGGAATAAAAACCAATATACTTTGGTCACTCTAAACCTGAACACAAATAATTATTTCCCTCAACCTGTAATGCGTGCCAGCATGGCTAAATTTGCTATGGCCGAAGCTGCACCAGCTCAAGACATGGCAGCTGGTGAGTCTAAAATTACTGTGAATGCAAACGGTTCAATTCAGTTTAAATAATTTGTTTCTCTAAAAAAAAAGCCCTGATTAGTTCAGGGCTTTTTTTTGACTTATTTTTTAAAAGGTAAAGCGTATTTAAATATACGGCCTACCACTTGTCCAAACTGTTTAGCCAGACTTGCATTGTTATAATTTAGACCATATTTTTTACATACAGCTTCAACTTTTGGAGCCATTTGGCGATAACGACGCGCTGGAATATCTGGGAATAAATGGTGCTCAATTTGATGGCTCAAATGTCCGCTTAAAATATGTAATGCTTCTGAACCTTTCAAATTAGAAGAACCACGAATCTGGCGCATATACCAGTGACCACGGCTTTCTTCTTGTAAAACAGACTTTGGAAATACTTCTGCATCTTTTGTGAAGTGACCACAGAAAATAATCGTAAACGTCCAGATATTACGAAGACCATTTGCAACCAAATTACCAGTGAATACAGGTAAAGCTGCTGGACCTGCAATTAAAGGGAAGAAAACATAGTCTTTAAAAAGTTGTTTTCCAATCTTTTTATTCACAGGTTTTAATTCTTCCAAGAATTTTGCCATGCTCTTACGCTTGTAAAGAACGCGACCAATTTCAAGATTCTGAATAGCTACGCCCCATTGGAACAATAAACAAAATGGGATGCTATAAACAGGTTGAAGCAAGAAACCTGGCTTCCAGCGTTGCTCTGGGAATAAACGAAGTAAACCGTAACCAATGTCATCATCAATACCTTTAATATTGGTATAGGTGTGATGTTTATAGTTATGAGTTTGACGCCAGTTATCAGAAGTACCGACAGTATCCCACTCGTAAGTTTGACCATTAAATTTAGGATCGTTCATCCAGTCATATTGACCGTGCATCACGTTATGACCGAGTTCCATGTTTTCCATAATTTTAGAGAAGCCTAACAGACCTGTTCCTAAAATCCATGCTGGTGGGAACCAACCTGCAAACAAACATGCACGACCTAAAAAGCTACTATAACGAATTGCAGCATAAACACGGCGGATATATTTAGCGTCTTTCTCACCCAAATCATCCAATACTTCTTGCTTGATCTGATCGAGCTCTTTTGCAAATGCATCAAGTTCTGCTGGAGTCAAATCTCGATTTTTAGGATTTTTAAAATATTCGACTTTCACGGGCATATTCATAAGAGTTCTCTCTTAAAGATCAATAACTAGATCGGATTTTGCTGAGTTCACACAAATTTTGAGTAATTGGCTTGGTTCAGTGTTTTCGCTACCGTTAAGTAAATTACGTGTTGAACCTTGGGATTTATTACAAACACATTTATTACAAATTCCCATACGGCAACCATGAGTTGGTTTAAGACCTTCATGTTCAAGGCTAACCAGAATTGACTGGCCTTTAGGAATTGCAATAACCTTATTAGACTGGGTTAATGTGACATTCACATAACCAATATCATCAGCAGAGCTTTCATTTGTTAAGCTAAATGCTTCTGTTAAAACGGCTGGAGCTTTTTCAAAAAGTTGCTCAACAGTCGCCACAAAACCAGAAGGTCCACACGCATAAATTGTGCTGTTTTCTACATCATCAACTAAAGCTAAATGCTCTGCATTTAAACGTTCATCATTTGGGGTTTCTTGTGTATAGAAAACCTGATAATTAAAGTTCGGATATTGCTGCGCAACTTTTTCAAAGTATTCAACAAAAGCTGCATCTGAACGTTGTTTTACCCAATATAAAAGTTGCACCTGAACTTTATCTAACTGCTGGCTTTGTTTAATCGCAGTAATCAAGCTCAACATTGGGGTAATACCACTACCCGCAGCCAACATAATTAAATTCGGTGTTTTGATGTTTTGTTGCATGTCACCATAAGGTTGACCAAGCTCAAAAACATCACCGATTTTGCTTTCAGAAATAAACCAGTTACTCACGATACCATCAGCAACTTTTTTTACGGTTAAACGTAAGTGCTGAGCATCAATTTGCGTCAAACTATAAGTACGTTCATAGCGACGACCAGCAATTTCTACAATCACAGGATGATGCTGGCCTGCAACGCCCATTTTCACTAAGCGGTTGCATTTTAGCGTCAGGCTCACCATGTCATGAGCGACAAATTCTTTTTTTACAATTTGAACAAGTCCGTGCTTTACAGACCATAAAGGATTAACTTTTTGTAGCCAGAAATTAGCCATTTCTTTATCAAAGATGGCTTGTGTCAATGAATTGAATAGAGAATTTCTCTTTTCGATTGCTTGCATAACTGAAGGCTCTGTCGCTCTTTTTTAATTATTATACACATGTATATATATTTGTATATACACCCGTACTTTTAATTACAATTTCACAAGTTCAGCTTCTAAGGCTATAATCCTGAGAGTTTACAAATATATTGAACAGCATGACCCAATCTTCACTTTCTCAGAACCTGAATGACACACCTCAACAACAAGATGTCATTGAAATTAAAACAGCTACGCGTTCTGTTGGAAGAAAAGCGACAATTACTAAAGAAGAACTTTTTCAGGCCGCTTTAAACCTCATTGGTCCGCAAAAAAGTATTGCGTCATTGAGTTTACGAGAAGTAGCTCGAGAAGCAGGAATTGCGCCAAATAGTTTCTATCGACATTTTAAAGATATTGATGAATTAGCAATTTCTCTAATTGACCGCGCAGGTATCGTTTTACGTAAAATTATCCGTCAGGCTCGCCTACGTGCTTCTTTACAAGAAAGTATTATTCGTAGTTCTGTCGATATTTTCCTTCAACAACTCGATGCCGATGAAGGTAATTTAAGTTTATTACTACGTGAAAGTTTTACAGGTTCTGCTTCTTATAAGGCTGCCGTAGACCGCCAGCTCAACTTTTTTCAGCAAGAGCTACAAGAAGATTTAATTCGTCTTGAACGCTTAAATAACAATCACCTGTATCACCCAGACCTTGTTGCTAAAGCAATTACTCAACTTGTGTTTCACATGGGCGCCAAAGTGATTGATTTGCCGATCAATCAACGTGCAGAAGTTGCTGAACAAACCATGATTATGATTCGGATGATTTTAGAAGGTGCACGTCATTTAGATGAAGCAAAAATTCGCTAAAATGATCTAATGAATGGCTTGTTGATGAACAGGCCATTTTTACATCTAACTCCTCTATTTTCCAATAAAAATATAATTCACTGATTGAAGCGAATAGCTTGCCAGAGTATAAATAATCATTCCGTTTGCTCTTTCTCCTATATTCCCAACGATCTCAGGGATCCACATGCAAAATTTGAATAATCGTCAAAGTCTGATTGCAAGCTACATTCTAATGGGCATCTTTTTGCTTTCGGTTATCCCATTACATCTATTAGCAAGTTTTTTTGCAGGCTTTCTCATTTATGAAATTATTATTAGTTTAAGTTCGGTTGTAGAACGTTATATTGATGGCCAAAGAGCCCGTATTTTTATTAGTATTTTACTCAGTATCGTCACCATCTCACTTATTGGTTTTTTCATAACGAGTCTGATTAGTTTTGTTGTATACGATCTAAAAGGCGTCGGATTACATAGTATTAATAGCAAGGTTGATCAAACCCTCCTTCATTTGCAAGCAGAGATCACAAAATATCTGCCAGGTTATATTCCTGATAGCGTGACAGATCTAAAAGACGAAATCTTTGCATTTATGAAAGATAACGTCACCACCTTAAAAAACACCAGTTCCGATATTTTGCATAACTTCGTGACCATGGTCATGGGATTAATTATTGGTATTTTGGTAGCAATACATGGTTTTCATCGCCGTACGCCTCAGCCTGTTTTTAAGTCACTGCTTATCCAACGTATTCAAAAACTATCAATTTCATTTAAAAATGTTGTTTTTGCCCAAATAAAAATTTCAGCGATTAACACCCTGCTCTTTATTTTATTCGCCTTTATTTTGTTGCCGCTTTGGGGAGTTCACCTTCCTTTTGCCAAAACTTTAACTATTTTGACCTTTATGTTTGGTCTCATTCCAATTTTGGGGAATCTACTTTCAAACACTTTAACGTTTATTGCAGCTCTTACAATTTCCCTAGGGCTAGCAGGAGCAGCATTACTTTACCTCGTTTTGGTTCATAAACTTGAATATTTTATTAATGCTAAAATTATTGGGCATAAAATCAATGCAAATGCATGGGAGATTTTATTAGCAATGCTAGTATTTGAGTCAATTTTTGGCTTAGGCGGTTTAATCGCAGCTCCAATTTTTTATGCGTATTTAAAGCTAGAATTAAAAGACGCTGGGCTTATCTAACTCAAAATCGATGTATAAAAAAAGCGCCCTCTCGGCGCTTTTTTCATTGTGGGTAAGTTACGGCTTAACCACAACTAACACTTGAATTGCTTCTGGTGTAACAGTTAAACCATCAAGTAAGCTCAAGCCTTCTTTTTGCAGTTTCTGTAAACGCTCAATTTCGTCTTGACGAATACTTGGGTTGAACTGTTTTAGATAAGTTAAACGGTCAATTTCATATTGCCATTTATTGCCATAATGTTCTTTTGCTTGTTGCTGAAGCTGCGGTAAATCAACTTTCGCAATTTCTAACGCTTGTTTATAGCGCTGCTCAATGATATCACGGCGAGCTTTAACTACTTGGCGGCAGCTATTGCCATCTAAATGATGTAAATATGGTTTTAAAATTGTTGGATCAATCTTTTCAGATAAATCCTGTCCATTTTCACTTAACAATACACG
The DNA here is from genome assembly GCF_000588015.1 of Acinetobacter sp. 1294243. NCBI lineage: Bacteria > Pseudomonadati > Pseudomonadota > Gammaproteobacteria > Moraxellales > Moraxellaceae > Acinetobacter > Acinetobacter sp. 1294243. Next base: position 202,034 of record NZ_JFXG01000003.1, on the reverse strand, counting down.
GATAAGCTGCTTAGGTAAGCTTGATGGCAAGTTCAAAGATTTAGGTGCAACAACATCCACTTTAAACCAGACTTCAATTAATACTGAACCCTGCTTTAAAGCATTAGATTTGAGTACAGCAACATTGGTACTACCAAATGATTGTGTACGGATCATTTCCATAACACTTTCAATGAATGGGTGCTCTAAAGTTAAATACTGAGCATCTTCACGAAGCTGAGCTTGATCGCGATAGAACGTTGCGGTCATACCTTCTTCGTCTAATGCCAAACCTTGCACTTGCATTTGGTCGGTCGGTTTAATAATCACCGTACCATTACTTTGCTCATCAAAATCGATATTGGTTGATGACATGAAACGCTTCACAAACATTGGTAGCGTAGTATTGTCGTCATAGTCTTCAAGAGCTTGAACAATTTCTTGTGCCACAATAGGACGACATGAATTATATTCAAGTAAACGATCTCGGCCAGCTTGAAGTTCAGCTTCTAAGGCTTGACGTTGAACATTCACCTCTTCAAGCAAATCTTCAAATGTTTGACCTTGGTCTGCAAGTAAACAATCTTTTAATTCAACAATAAAATTCTCTTGCAGCGTTTGCGCTGTCGGAGAAATATTGCTGAAAATATTTAGTGCTTCGTTATACCAACGGAACATACGCTCTTGAGCTGTTCCCACAAGGTATGGCACATGAATTTGGATACGGTTTTCTTGACCAATACGGTCTAGACGTCCAATACGTTGCTCTAAAACATCTGGGTTAGCTGGTAGATCAAATAAAATTAGATCACTGGCGAATTGGAAATTACGGCCTTCCGAACCAATTTCCGAACACAATAGAATCTGAGCGCCATAGCTTTCTTCAGCAAAATAAGCAGCAGCTTGGTCACGCTCAAGTAAGCTCATGCCTTCATGGAACATTGCCGTACGAATGCCTGCATGCAAACGCAACACATTTTCTAAAGATTCAACTACTGGTCCGCTACGCGCAATTAAAAGCACTTTTTTATGCTTAAGATCTTTGCGTAAAATTTCCATTAACCATGGCACACGCGGATCATTTTGCATCCATGAACCATCAATTTGTGCTTCTTCAGGCCACATCTGCTCACGCAGTTTGCCATCTTTTGACCAATCTTCTGGTGCTGGTAATGGTGCTGGTTGACAATCACGACCTGGGAAGCCCTGAATGGCTTCACGTGTATTACGGAATAAAATACGTCCAGTACCGTGACGGTCTAATAATTCGTGAATTGCTCTAAAGCGTTGGTCAGGCTGATCTTCAATGCTGTGACCTAACAAACCTTCTAAAGCAGATAAATGCTCTGGTGTTAGAGCTTGATCCGACATGAGCACTTCAGCAATTTTTGCAGTCTGCTGGTACTGAGTCTCTTCATCTAAGAAGCGCTCTAAACTACTAAAACGCTGTGGATCAAGTAAACGTAAACGTGCGAAATGACTTTCTACACCTAATTGTTCAGGTGTTGCAGTGAGTAATAGTACCCCTGCTGTATTTTCAGCGAGCTCTTCAATTAAATCGTAGCGATCATTACCGCCTTCTTCTTCGCTCCACATCAAATGATGTGCTTCATCGACGACGAGCAAATCAAAACCAGCTTCTATGGCTTTTTTACGCAAATCATCATGGTCAACCATTAAGTCAACGCTGGCAATAATGCATTGCTCAGTCAAGAACGGGTTAAGCTCTGGATCATGTTCTTTAATAGATGCGGTACGCGTTAAATCAAACAGAGAGAATTGCAAGTTAAAACGGCGACGCATTTCAATCATCCACTGATACTGAAGAGAATCAGGGACTAAAATCAGAATACGTTCTGAACGACCAGTTTTAAGCTGTTGGTGGATAATTAAACCAGCTTCAATTGTTTTACCTAAACCAACTTCATCGGCAAGTAAAACACGAGGTGCAAAACGTTTACCAACTTCATGTGCGATATAAAGCTGATGAGGGATCAGGCCAACACGTGCACCGACCATCCCACGTAGAGGACTGGTCTGCATTTGTGCTTGCATCAACATCGCTTCAATACGCAAGTCATACCACTCTTTATAGTCAACTTGACTTGCAAGCAAACGATCTAAAGGTTTAGATAATTGAATTTGCGCACCAATACGTGTTTCATTAAGCGCTTTACGCTCTTGCTCGCCATTTTCTAAAGTACGAACAACGTTGTAACGCAAAACGCCATGACGGTCTTCAACAGACTCAACGATCCACTTTTGGCCTTCTTGATCTTGAACTTCATCATTCGTATTGAAGATGATACGAGATAGTGGAGCATTATTACGTGCATATACACGTGTCTCATCACTTTTGGGGAATAAAATGCTGACAGATCTTTCATCTACATCAATAAGAACACCTAAACCGAGCTCAGTTTCTGTGTCTGATAGCCAACGTTGACCAATAGCATACTGCTGCAATTTTTCCACCTTTCTCTCAAGTTCGCACTACATATTGTACGATGCAAATTAGCTTATTTTTGCATCTTTTTATGTAGTCTTTAAAGCAAAATTTTGAAGCAAAAACCAATTAAATTGCTTTGCTACAAAAAATCACGCATTAAAATTTTTACATTAAAACGGTACAGGACAGTCAAAAGTTAATGTTTCTGCTGTGACAGGATGATTAAAACTTAACTGTTTGGCATGCAAACATAAACGCGGAACAAGTTGCTGCTCCGGTGTTGCATACAGCGTGTCACCTACAATTGGATGCCCAAGATATTGCATGTGTACACGGAGTTGATGAGATCGGCCCGTAATTGGTGTTAATTTGACACGAGTTACAGGCTGTCCCTGAATCTGAAAATGTTCTATTGCCTGCCAATGTGTTAAAGCAGGCTTATTGTGAGAAGCGTCGACAATATGTAAAGGTGGTCGGCTTGGGTCATAGATGACAGGAATATCTACAGTCCCCTCACCCTCTAAATGACCTGCGACAAGCGCTTCATATATTTTTGAAGTCTGACGATCTTGAAATTGACGTGCAATTGCACTTTGACCGCGCTTCGATAAACCAAATACTAAAATACCTGAAGTATCTCGGTCTAGACGATGAATGAGCAAAGTTTTAGGTTCAATTGCAACCAACCTTGTCAAAACGCTATCATGTAAATCACCCTTACCAGGAACACTCAAGATGTCCGAAGGTTTATGAATCACCATAAAATCATCATCACGATAGATCAGATGTTCACTTAGAAAATCACTCAAAGTTGTATTCCCAAGGTAAGATGAAAAACAAGCGGGCAATAATAAAAAGCTTACGTCCGAATTACAATGCCGTTCGGGTAAATTAACAGCAGAATTTGCAAATATTATGGATCACTTGAGGTCTATAGTCAGTCAAGGCTTCAATAACTGCATAATATGTTGCAATGTCGGTGCTTGCATTATCTCTTCAGCACTTAAGCTCGCACCATTTGCACGCCATAGATCGACCAAATAATTCACAGCAGACTGATCTAGTCCGTAGTTTCTTAAATCAATTTCAGGATGGATCTCCATAGGATGTCGCCCCACATGTTCAGCAATTGCCAATAAGATTCCTTTATCTGACAAGATATAAGAGGACGGCGTACTTAAAGACCATAACCGCATTAAGCTCTGCGTATTTAAATGTTTTATATGGTCAAAACTGATCTTTTCAACCCATTGGATATGCTGCTCTAGATTAGCCGCCAAGATCGCATCATTTACAACACTGACCTGATCTGTAATCGATAAAACAAGCTGCATGACTTGTTTAAACAGAGGCGACAAATCACCTGCCATCATAACTTGGGCTTTAGTATTTGATGACAAACGCTGACCAAGCTCCAACATGGTTTGTTGAAGCTGAGATGTCTCAATAAAAATAATTGAAATTTCAAGTGATTGAGCGCGCTTAATCAACAATTCCAAATGATTCGCCAATGGTTGCTCAGACCAATCTGGTCGTAGTTTAAGCTCATTGAGCCCAACCATGAGCAAAATACTTTGCGCTGACTCAATTGACCAATTTGAAGTACTTGCAGCTAATTGGATTTTTCGAGGTAAGGGATAAAACATTGTTCTCTACAAATATAAAAATAGCTCAAATTAAAAAGCCCGTTTAACACGGGCTTTTTTGCTTACTTCATTTCAGCGAATGTTTCTTTTGCAGCCTGAATGGTAAATTCAATATCTTCATCAGAATGTGCAGATGAAATAAAGCCTGCTTCAAATGCTGAAGGTGCCAAGTTTACCCCACGCTTTAACATGCCATGGAAGAACTTTTTGAAAGCTTCAATATCACATGCCAACATTGAGTCAAAGCTTGTAATATCTTCTTGGTCAGTAAAGTAAAGACCGAACATTGCGCCAGCTTGCTGAGTCTTAAATGGAATACCCGCTTCATCAGCTGCAGCTTGTAAGCCTACAAGTAGCTTTTCAAGTTGAGCAGATAATTTGCTGTAAAAGTCAGGTTGGCGTAAATGTTTAAACATTTCAATACCAGCACGCATAGCAAGTGGGTTACCAGATAATGTACCGGCTTGGTATACACCGCCTAAAGGTGCGATACATTCCATGATTTCACGCTTACCACCAAATGCACCAACTGGTAGACCTGCACCAATAATTTTACCTAAAGTCGTTAAATCAGGTTTAACGTTATAAACCGATTGCGCACCACCTAAAGCAACACGGAAACCTGTCATCACTTCATCAATAATGAATACAGATTTATATTCATCACAAATATCACGAATGGCTTGTAAGAAACCGTCAATTGGTTTCACCATATTCATGTTGCCCGCGACTGGTTCAATAATAACGCCCGCAATTTCATGGCCGAACTTAGCAAAGCATTCTTTTAATGCTGCAATATCGTTGTAAGGTAGTGTTAAAGTGTGTTTAGCAAAATCAACAGGAACACCTTTCGAAGTCGGTTCACCCTCACCTAAAGTAAGTAAGCCCGAACCTGCTTTTACTAAAAGTGAGTCAGAGTGGCCATGGTAACAACCTTCAAACTTCACAATTTTGTCACGGCCAGTATAACCACGCGCTAAACGAATAGCCGTCATGGTCGCTTCTGTACCCGAGTTAGTCATACGCACCAATTCAATGGATGGCATGATTTCACAGATAATATCTGCCAGTGTTGTTTCGTGTACGGTTGGTGCACCAAAACTTAAGCCATCTTCTGCTGCTGTTTGTACAGCCTTAATAATCTCTGGATGAGCATGACCCAAAATCATTGGCCCCCAAGAACCAACATAGTCAACATAACGCTTACCATCGACATCCCATAAATAAGCACCTTTGGCTTTCTCAATGAAAACCGGTGTTCCTCCAACGCCATTAAAGGCACGTACCGGAGAGTTCACACCACCTGGAATGTGTTTGCTGGCTTGTTTAAATAACTGTTCTTGCTTTGGAGATAAACTCATGGAAATGCTCGTCTTAAATATCTAAAAAATAATTTTGAAAGCTTAAGAAAATAATTGTGCCCAGGCCTGTACACGGGCAGGAATTTCAGCAGTTGATCGGCCTAATATATCACTAATGACTGCACAGAGGTCAGCCCCAGCCTCAATCACAGGTTTTGAGTTTTCAACAGTTAAACCACCAATCGCACAAATTGGTACATCATATTGGGCTGCTGCTTGCTTAATTACTTCGATCCCCACATTACCTGCTTCAGGTTTTGTAGAGGTCGCATAGACTGCACCAAATGCAATATAAGTCGCGCCATCTGCAATTGCTTTTTGTGCAAGCTCTAAAGAATTCAGACAAGTACGACCAATAATGACGCCTTCTGGTAATTGCAATTTTGCATCGGTAATTTCACCGTCACTTTGACCTAAATGCACACCTAATCCAAACTGAGCGGCCAGTTTTAGGTCATCATTAATCACAAAAGGAACTTGATATTTTTCACATAAAAGTTTGATCTGTTCAACTTCAGCAGGCTGGTCGACTTTTTCTACTTTCTTACGACGGTACTGTAAAATTGCGACCTGACGAGTTGCGAGTGCGGCATCTAGTTTTTCTAATAATAGTTGGATTGGGTCATCGTTGGTAATGAGATATAAACCGCGCATACTCTACTCTCGCTTTAAAAAACTTGGCTAGTATAACGGATTTATAGGACATCATAAGTACCGATTGATATAGGCTTACCAGTACCAATCGGTATATTTAGAATAGAAATAAATATTAGCTGGGAATTTTATCGTGCTTACGGTCAATCAAACTTAAGCGACCAGTCGCAACGTCAGACAACATTCGCCAATCAGAAATAAAGCTATAGAAAGGCTGTTTAAAACTGGCAGGCTTATTTTTTTCAAACACAAAATGTCCAACCCAAGCATTTGCATAACCCGCTACCAAACCATAGAGTACATATTTGGCTTGCTTCTTACGGACTGCTTTTGAAAAAAAGTATAGACCAATGCTACTGCCCACCACATGCAAACGTCTGCTCATGATGTTACGGTGTTCAGTTAAATAAAAACGATAAAATTCCTGATAGTTTTTAATCGGCAATTCAAACTCTGGCTGAGCTTCATGGCTAAAGTTTATTGGTGCATTCACGATCATCTTCCTGATTTTTATTTGATCAAAACGTCACCTGATTGTACACCTAAATAAAAGTGTAGCGTCATATGTTTGATTGTAACTTTCTCTATCAAAACCATTATTTTTAGAGCTAAGCTATTATACTTATTCAAGATAGTCTAAATACCTGATTCAGGGAGATATATTATGGTCGAAGTCGAACTAAAGTTTCAGTTACCTGAATCGAAGAAAAAAACTGTCCAGCAATACTTAAAAAAACACAAAGCAAAGAACATTCACTTACAGGCAAAGTATTACGATACTCCTGATCGATTACTTGCAAAAAACGGTATGGCCTTACGTTTACGTAAAGAAGATGATCAATGGGTACAAACATTTAAAGCCGCAGGTCAAAGCCATCTCCACCGTGTTGAAGAAGAAATTCATTTAGGTGTGTGTGACCAAGAACCTGACTTAAACCTTGAGTTATATCAAGATAATAAAGTGGTAACTGATTTAATTAATACGGCTTTAGGAACAGAAGCTGAAAAATTAAGTTTGCAGTTTGAGACTGATGTACATCGTACCTACCATGTGTTTGAAGCAGATAATACAGCGATTGAAGTTTGCTTAGATGATGGTGTCGTAAAAACAGCAGATGCACAAAGTGTAATTTGCGAAGTCGAATTTGAACTCAAACAAGGGGCTGTGAAAACGCTAATTCAGTTTACGCAGCAATGGATTAATCGTTACGCACTTTGGCTTGATGTAAGAAGTAAAGCCGAACGTGGCAACTTATTAGCACTAGGACAAGCTGCCTCACCTGCTGTTCATGCCAAAGCTCTGAAACTAAATAAAGATATTACTGCTCAACAGGCTCTCAAAAAGATTGTCGAAATCTGTTTAGAACAATTTTTACCAAATATGGCTGTAATTGCCGATGGCGTTGCTGAAGCTGAGCATATTCACCAAGCACGTGTGAGTCTACGTCGTTTACGTAGTGCCCTTAAGCATTTTACAGGTTGGTCAGGCGAGCTAAATCCTGTTTGGGAAGAACAAATTGCTGAGCTTTTCCGTAAACTTGGAGATACTCGTGATGAAGATGCTATTCGCACCGAAGTGTTACCTATTATTCAACAACATGGATCACCTGAGCTTTTACTACCAGTTTCAGCCCAGCCCTCAAAAGAGCTCTCAATAATCTTTACCTCTGCGGATACGATTAAGCTGTTACTCAATTTATTAGCATTTGCTTATTCAGAAGAAGATTCCAAGTCCCCAAAAGGCAGCTTAAAAAAACATATTAAAAAGAGTTTAGATAAGTTACATCATAAAGTGATTAGTAATGCTGAACACTTCTCTGAGCTTGAAGTGACTGAACAACACAAAATAAGAAAGCAAGCTAAGCAGTTACGTTATTGTGTTGAGTTTATTTCTAGTCTTTATCCAAATAAAAAAGTACAGCAATATTTAAAACAGCTACAACCTGTGCAAAATACCCTAGGTCAATATAACGATTTGTTTATTGCAGAAGGTATTTTTAACAATGTGGTTGAACAAGATCCGTCTTTTTGGTTTGCTCTAGGTTGGGTCAAAGCCAAACAGCCACAATTACAAAAGCGCTCAGCAAAAGCTTTACAGACTTTTAGTCAGGCTGAAACTTTCTGGTAATTTATAAAAAGTCGCTGTAAACGTGCAGCGACTTTTTATCGGTATTTACCAAATACTTTCCACACACCGTTATCTGCTAACGGATCACTATAACTATCACTACGTTGCTTTCTTGGCTTATCCCGAGCATCGACCAATTTAAAATGCGGCTCAACCCCTAGCACAATCCCATTCGTATAAAACCGTGAACGAGTATATTCGCTTTGCCCATGTTGAAACACATAGGTTCTTAAATCAATGAATTCACGGTGAGCAACCAAAGCCGCGGTATCATCGCTTTGCAACCATTCTTGCATTGTAAATATCTGGTCTGTTTCAAACTGTCCGCATTTTTCAATAAGACTCGCTACACCGCGGAAAGTTTTAGATTCTTTTGCGCGTGTTTTATTAATCCTTATTCGGTCTACGTGAAAAAAGAATAGCGGTAAATTTAAATGACTTGGCAGATGAATGACATCTGGTAATTCATCTTCCATAAATGGCTGAAAAAGCTCTTGTGCCCTTTCAATTAAGCCCTGCCATTGACGGTAATAATTTTCGACTTCTTGTTGCAAGCCATAATAAATCGGTAGCCCTTCAACATGCTCTAAATATTGGGGTGGGAAAACATGCTGGCGTAATAAAGCAATATCTGTCTTTAAACTTTGAATCGCAATTGCATCTTGCATATTAGTCTCTCCTACCAATACTTAGGCTATTTACAGACTAAGTCAAAGGTTTTGTTTCCGCAAGCGTTTGCCTATAATAAGCAGCTCTATTTTTGCGGGAATAAGTCATGTCTCAAAAGATTAATGCAACAGATATTACTGAAGAAGAAGCATTAAATGCTGTTTTCTTTGAGCGTGCGGATGAATTTATTAAACAGGCTAATGATTTTTGTCGCCCGCCAAAAGATAAAAAAGTTGATCCAGCTGAGCTACGTGGTCAAGTGAGTGCTGCAATGTTATTTGCTACTGCCCGCTTCAATACATGGGTCGCAGCAAATAACTTTAAAGATGGTAATGAAATGCGTGATGCGAAAGATCAGGTTATGTCTTACCTTCTTCAGCAATTTCAAATGATGCTTGAAGATAACTTCGATGAATATTGTGAACAATTCGAAAATTATTTACGTTTCCGTAAAAATGAAGATTTTCACGCGCACAAACATGATCATTAATGTGATTTAAAGACCCAAATAAAAAGCCACATTTGAGTGGCTTTTTATTTGCGAGAAGACTTTATTTCTTTGCGGCCTGACCATATTGATCAGCCATCACTTCGACCAAATGTTCAGGTTTAATATACTTCTTAATTACTCTGTTAACGTCAGCAACAGTCAATTTAGTTAACTCTTGATCATGACGAATTCGGTCTTGCAATGTTTTGTTTGTTTCAAGCTGTAGATTTAACATGCCATGAATATTACGCTCATCTTCTAATGCCGTAACTCGTTTCTTCATGATATCTGCTTTAGCAGCTTCAAGCTCTTGCTCAGTTACCCCATTTTTAACCAAGTCATTTAACACTTTGTGTATTGAAGCAGACACTTGTGCTGAGCGACCTGAAGTATAATTTGCACTAATGCTTAAGGCCCCTACATTCGTATCACGGTCAAGTTGTAGCCCACTTCCAAAACCATACACCAGCGCATTTTTCTCACGAAGCTCTTGAGCTAAACGTGATGAAATTTGAGACTCACCTAAAATATAGTTCATTAAAATGAGAGCAGATGCATCTGGATGGTTTTTCCCAACTGGAATTGAAAGCACACTTTGGTAGCTACCAAATTCACGCTGTTCAGATAAAACATGAACTTGCTGTGCTGGAAAATCAACGTGATCAATCAAGATTTTTTGATATGGCTGCTTACCGTTCCAACGACCAAATTCCTGATTCAGTAATTTTTGCATTTTTTTCGCATCAAATTCGCCTGTAATAGCAATTTGAGCATGGTTCATTGCAAAGAAACGCTCATATAACTCTTTCACTTGCTCTTGAGTTGCATTTTTCAACTGCTGTTTTGCCAGTTCAGGTTCAAAGTGATAACGCAAATCACCCGGTTGATATTCTTCAAGCAAACGTGAAAGTGTTAAGCCAGCCACGACATCTGGCTCGGTATAAGGACGATCAAGGCTTGATAAACTTTGCGATTTAATTAAATCAAATTGAGATTGCTCAAATTTCGGATTTTTCATCACATCAAGAACAAACTCGAAAAACTCATCAAATTTTTCTGATTTAGACTGAATATTAATGGTCATGCCATTGCCGTCAGCACTTGCATAAGCCGCGCCGCCCGCATCAATCGATTTATCGGCAATATCTTGCAAACTGTATTTATCAGAACCACGAAGCAATAGATATGAAGTTAAATCAACGACCGTACCCTTATTAAATAAAGATTTTTCTGTTCCAAAGTCCATCGTAATCGTTGCATAAGTACGATCATCACGTGTTTCAACTGGGAATAAAGCGTACTTCATTCCATTTTTCAGTTTTCCACGGATAATCTTTTTCTCATTGCTTTCAACATATTGCTTAGAAGTTTTTAAAAACTCCGCAACTTCTTGTTGATACACCTTTGGATCTTTTAAAGGCTCTGCCTTTGCTTCTACCTGATCTAGAGTTTTAGGTGCTTCTTTTGCATTTTGCTGTTGAGCTTTTTTCTGATCTTCAGGTGTTGGTAAAATATCACCGTCAATGCGATGCTCAGCCACAAGGAATTGTTTTAAAGTTTGATTCACTTGGTCTAACTTAACGTTTTCTACTGAATCTAAATCTTTAAAATATTGATCCCACTGACCGCCAGCGACAGTGTAATCACTTAAACGTGACCCAAGTGCTACCGCATCTTTAGTAATTAAATCACCTTGAGTTTTCATTAAACTCTTAACACGATTTAATTCAACCTCAGTAAAAGGCTTTCCTTTCTCGATACCCGCTAGCAGAGAGCTTTCAACTTTTTTAGGGTCATTACTTGGTGAATAAATGGCACCCAAAAACACCACATTAAAATCTTGGTCTAACCACGTACTTGCATCAACATTTGTGGTAATGCCTGTTTCAACCATATTCTGGTATAGATGACCACTTGGCTGCATGGTATATAACAAAGGTGCTAAAGCGAGTGTTGGCTGAATTTTGGTATTTTTACCATTCATATAGATATGGAATTTAGCGAGATCGCTCCCCTTTTTCACTATGAATTGACGATTTTTCATTTTTGTAGAGTCAAGCACAGGAATCTGTACAGTTTTAGGAACCGCTCTTGCCGCAATTGGACTAAAATATTGATCTATTGTTTTTAAGACATCAGTCTTATCAAATTTACCTGAAATCACCATAACCGCATTATTGGGTGCATACCAGCTACGATAAAACTGGTTCAGTTCAGGCATCTTAATAGATTTAAGCTCAGGCAAATCACCAATCGGTAAACGACCTAAATATTGGTTACCATAAGCTGACTTCCACATTTGATCCATCAGCACAGCAAAAGGCTGATCCATACGGACTTCACGTTCACGCTTTACAATTTCAATCTCGGAAGGAACAAACTTTTCTTGAAGAACTAATTTATCCATACGCTCAGATTCAAGATACAGTACCTGATCAAGCGCAGTTTTTTCTGGACGAACGATATTAGTATATTTTGTTGAATAATAATCGGTGCTGGCGTTTGTCATCAATGTATATTGATCTAAACGACGCTGGAACTCTTCCCCTTTAACATTTTGTGTCCCCTTAAAAGCCAAGTGCTCAAGCAAATGAGCTAAGCCACTTTTACCTTGCGGGTCATTTAATGAGCCTGTTAAATAAATGGTATTAATAAAGATTTTATTTTCTTTGTCATTCGGCGCAAGTACAATCCGAAAACCATTATCTAATTTATATTCCTCAATATTTTGCTTACTTTTTACTAGTGTAGTTTGTGCCCAAGACGCAGCACTTAAACCAAGAATACATAGGGAGAGTGTCAGTTGTTTAAACTGCATAAACATATAAATACCAATTAATTTGAATAATAAAAAATCAATAGTTGTGGGACTATAGTAGGAAATTTAAGCTGACTTTCATAGTAAAGTTTTGAAAAAAAGCCGTTTATTTAAACGGCCTTATATTTTAAGGAAAAATTTCAGCTTGCATATAAAGCTTCCCATACCCTGAAACTTCAATACGTTCCTGATTCAGGATATTGCAATATAAAACGCCTCCACGGCTAGAAGCCTGATAAGCCATAATATTATTTTTATCGAGTTTCTCTGCCCATAATGGTGCTATTGCCGTATGAATTGAACCCGTAACTGGATCTTCCTCAATGCCCGCGACAGGTGCAAAATAACGCGATACACAATCATATTGTTGATCAGCTTTTGAGGTGATTGCAACATCCATCCCTGCAGTGGTAATCGCAGTCCGTTTACCTAAGGCTTTAAGTAAGTTCATGTCAGGCTGCTCATCTAACACGTCTTGCACTGATTCATACTCAACAATGTAGGCTTGAACATTTTGATAAACCGCTTTAAAGGGTTTTGTTAATGCTTGACGTAAAAGAGCTGGATAATCTTCAACTTGATGAGCTTTGCGAATTGGAAAATCCATTCTAATTTTACCGTCTTCATCTTGGTGAACAATAAAAAGCCCTAAATTTCTGACATGAAAATTAAGAGTCTTTTTCTCGGTAAAATCTTTAAATAATATGAAAGCACTGGCAAGTGTGGCATGCCCACAGAAATCAACTTCGATCGTTGGAGTGAACCAACGGATTTCATAGTTTTCAGAGTCTATAATTTTTACAAAAGCAGTTTCAGATAAGTTGTTTTCAAGTGCTATCTTCTGCATTAAATCTACATCTAACCACTCTTTTTCAACAACGACAGCGGCTGGATTTCCACGAAATAGCTCTTTTGTAAAAGCATCGACTTGATACATTTTCATGATAGTGCTCTCTTTTGTAATAGACTCATTTTCGAAAATTATTTAAAAGAAAAACAGATACAGTTTTTTTTAAATTAACATCACAGTAATAATTTATGCATATAAAAAAACGGCTCATCTAGAATAGAGAGCCGTTTTTTTACTGATCTTTAATGATGTTGAGTTAATTCAATTTCATCTTCACTGTTTAATATTTCTTTATCAGTCTGGCCCATGAATTGACTCGTCACTACACCCGCAGTCATTGAACCATTTACGTTTAATGCAGTACGTCCCATATCAATGAGGGGTTCAATTGAAATAAGAAGCGCAACCAATGTTACAGGTAAACCCATTGCAGGAAGAACAATCAGCGCAGCAAAAGTCGCACCACCACCCACTCCGGCAACCCCAATTGAACTTAAAGTCACAATACCAACTAACGATGCAATCCACATTGGGTCTAAGGTGTTGATACCCATAGTTGGTGCAACCATCACCGCGAGCATTGCAGGATACAAACCTGCACAACCATTTTGACCAATAGTCGCCCCAAAAGAAGCAGAGAAACTTGCAATAGATTCAGGCACACCCAAACGACGAGTTTGCGTCTCAATGCTCAGTGGAATACTTGCTGCACTTGAACGACTAGTAAATGCGAACGTTAAAACTGGAGCAACTTTCTTAAAGAATTTAAGAGGAGAAACGCCTGTAAGCGTCAAAATAATGGCATGTACGATAAACATAATCGCCAAGCCTAAATAAGCCGCCACCAAGAACCCGCCTAGATTTAAGATATCTGCGACATTTGAACTAGCCACAACTTTGGTCATAAGCGCAAATACACCATACGGCGTAAGTGTCATCACGAGACGAACGAGCTTCATTACCCATGACTGCAACGTCTGAATCGCAGTAAGAATACGTTGACCTTTTTCTGCGTCGTCCTTCATTAGGTTAAGCGCTGCTATACCTAAAAAGACGGCGAAAATAACCACGCTAATAATTGAAGTTGGGTTTGCACCAGTTAATTCAGCAAATGGGTTACTTGGAATAAAGGAGAGAATAAACTGCGGTACACTTAAATCGGTAACTTTACCTACATAGTCCGTATTAATGGCAGTTAAGCGTGCAGTTTCAGCAGCACCTTGCACCAAACCTTTTGCAGTTAAGCCAAATAGATTAGTAACGAATACCCCTACCAGTGCAGCAATCAGTGTTGTAAAGAGTAAAGTACCAATTGTATAAAAACTGATTTTGCCTAAAGATGAGGCTTGGTGTAATTTTGCAACCGCTCCCAAAATAGACACAAATACCAAAGGCATCACGACCATTTGTAAAAGTTTTACATAGCCGTTTCCAACGATATTAAACCAGCTAATAGATTCAGCAAGAATCGGATGGCCACCGCCATAAATCAAATGTAGTCCTAAACCAAACCCCACACCTAGAACTAAGCCAGCCAGTACTTTTTTAGATAAGCTCCAGTCCGTTTTACGTGTTTGGGCGAGTAAAAATATTAACCCGACAAAAACCACAATATTGATGATTAAGGGTATATTCATTCCCAAACTCCAAATTATTGCTTGTGTCATCTTTCAAGGGGGCATATTTGACCATAGCCAGCCTATATAAACTACCCTTTTCCACAATTTTATAGCATCAAGATGATTACAAACCTCTGTGAGAATATAAAATGACTTTTTCATACATATATATCACTTTTAATTTATAAATTAAGTTGGATATTTACGTATGAAAATCAATCACAACCTAAGCAACATTTAATTCAAATTGTTGCTCAATAAAATGAATAAACTGCTTTAAATTGCTTCCCCATGTTTCAGGCGACTGGGCAACCAAGTAGGTAGTAAAATGAGCGGATTCAGTATTAAGTTCAAAACAACTTAATGACACTTTCTCGACTACTTTGTTTAGATATGACTTTGGCAATAAAGCAAAACCAACGCCTAATTCCACACAGCTTACAATCCCGTCCAGACTGCCCATTTCCATAATTTGTGAAGGCGGAACACTGTGATCATTTAAAAATAACTCGATTGCATGACGATAAGAACAACCTTGTCGAAACGCAATAAATCGGGTCTTTGCAAGCTTGGCAACATCTGGAAAGTGAGTTTGCTGTTTCGGACAAACCAAAACCAATTGTTCTTGCCAAACAGGTAAACTATACAACTCTGGAATTAAATATTTAGAAGCAACAAAAGCACAGTCGACCTCTCCTTGCTGCACAGCGCTTAACAAATATCGTGTCGGGTGAGTTTGCAGCTCAATCGGCAAATTCGGATATTGCTGCATACATTGATTGAGTAATTGAGGTAGACGTATTGCTGCTGTCGTTTCCATACTGCCCAAACGAATGGTTTCGTTCGGGTCAATATCACCCTCTTGAAAGATTTTTTTCGCTTTATTATGTAGAGCAATCATTTGAACAGCATAACTATGCAGCTGTTGTCCGGCATTCGTTAAAGTCACAGGGTTATTACGATTGAATAAAATAACCCCTAACTCTTCTTCAAGTTTTTTCACATGGCTCGTGATATTCGATTGCACCGTATACATTTTTTGTGCAGCCAAGGAAAAACTTCCACTCTCTGCAACAGCTAAAAAAAACTCTAGAGACTTAAGTAACATACCACTATCTCAAAACAAGATAATAACTATCATATTAAATCATTTTTAAAGATTTAAAAACTCGCTTTTAATAATAAAAAAATTGAGCGTCCTCTCATGTCTACGTTTTATCGAATGAGCTTAATTGTCTTTTTGGCAACTTGTTTGGGAATTGGTGTTTTTAGATTTTCCTATACTGCGCTTATGCCCATCATGATCGAGCAATACCAATGGACTCACGATTTTGCCAGTTACTTAGGGAGCGCAAATTTATTGGGATATCTCATTGGTGCCTTATTAGCGCTCTTAAGTATTAAAGAAAAGTACATCCCACCCATGATTGTCTTGTCGGCTATAGCTGGCAGCCTCAGCCTACTAGGCTGTTCATTTATGGATATGCCTTTGGTGTGGTTCATTTTTTGGCGTACGATTTCAGGTATTGCTGGCGGCTTACTTATGATTTTGGCGCCTAGCTTTGCAATGAAATACACTCCCAACACGCAAAGATTAAAAGTTAATTTCTTAGGATTTAGCGGGATTGGTGTCGGCGTTTTATCCGCCACTATTATTATTCCTCTACTTAAAAATATGCCCGTACATTATGTTTGGAATATTTTCGCGGGTCTTTCTCTATTAGGAAGCTTAACTCTTTATCGATTGTTAAGTCGTAATACTGCCCAGATTATTAAGCCGCAATCGACCACTATACAAGCCTTACAAAAATCACGTTTAGGCCTTGTCATTATTATTGCCTATATGTGTAGTGCCTTTGCATATATTCCACACTCTTTGTTTTGGATGGATTATTTATCTGGAACTCTGCATTTTCCCCTACAGCAAAGAAATCTATTTTGGGTTCTCTATGGAGTGGGAAGCTGCATTGGTGCACTTGTCGCTTATTGCTTAAGCAGACTAATCGGATATCTACAGGCCATTAAATGGTTATATACCATTTACAGCTTAGCCGTTGTTTTGCCGTTCCTTTCACATACCGCATCTTTACTGGCCTTATCTTCGCTTCTGACAGGCTTACTGACTCCCGCAACCGTATTTATTAGTTCTTATAGTCTGCTACAGATTTATGAGCACCGTTATCAAAAGCTTTGGAGCCTTGCCACCATTGGCTTTGCCAGTACTCAACTTTTGGGTGGTGTTGTCATTAGTACTTTGCATCATTTGCATTGGTCTTATGCACATCTCTTTCTTTTGGGTGGAACCGTTCTTCTCTTTGCGGTTTGCCTTTTAATTCCCCTACGCCCTTCTTTCACCTCAACTCTCGGAGAAACCAAATCGTGAAAACTCTGCTCTTTCCTTTATTTCTAGTTGCTTTCGTTCTTGTTATTCAAGCCCTAGACCAGAGTTATCAAAAGAAAATCGGCTTTATTAAAACTCCGAAACATCCCGAATTTATGCAATAAAAAAAGCCCTCAACCGAGGGCTTTTTAATAGAAGATTACTCTCCCATATGTTTAATAATTGCATCACCAAATTCAGAACAACGTAACAAGGTTGCACCCGGCATTAGGCGCTCAAAATCGTAAGTTACGGTTTTGGCAGCAATTGCTCCAGAAATTCCTTTAATGATCAGATCAGCAGCCTCTGTCCACCCCATATCACGCAGCATCATTTCCGCAGAAAGAATAATAGAACCAGGGTTTACTTTATCCTGACCTGCATATTTAGGTGCTGTGCCATGCGTTGCTTCATACACAGCAATAGCACCACCAATATTTGCACCCGGCGCAATACCAATACCTCCGACTTCCGCTGCCAAAGCATCAGAAATATAATCACCGTTTAAATTTAGCGTGGCAATCACAGAGTAATCGGCTGGACGCATGAGAATCTGCTGTAAAAATGCGTCTGCAATGACATCTTTGATAATGATGTCTTTACCCGTTCTAGGGTTTTTAATTTTAACCCATGGACCACCATCAATCAGTTCTCCACCGAAACGATCTAGAGCCAATTCATAACCCCACTCTTTAAATGCGCCTTCGGTGTATTTCATGATATTGCCCTTGTGAACCAACGTCACAGAAGGCTTGTCATTTTCGATTGCGAACTGAATGGCTTTACGGACTAAACGCTGTGTTCCTTCTTTCGATACAGGTTTAATTCCAATGCCACATCCTTCAGGGAAACGGATTTTTGTGACACCCATTTCTTCTTGAAGGAACTTAATGACTTTTTTTGCCTCTTCAGAATCAGCTTTCCATTCAATCCCTGCATAGATATCTTCCGAGTTTTCACGAAAAATCACCATATCGGTTAATTCGGGGTGTTGAACGGGTGATGGAACGCCTTCAAACCAACGCACTGGACGTACGCAAACGTATAGATCTAATTCTTGGCGCAATGCAACGTTGAGTGAACGAATACCTCCACCTACTGGTGTGGTTAAAGGACCTTTGATTGATACAACAAACTCGCGAAGTGCTTCAAAAGTTTCTTCAGGCATATAGTTGCCATAAATTTTATTGGCATTTTCGCCGCAATACACTTCCATCCATTCGATTGAGCGTTTGCCACCGTAAGCTTTTAAAATCGCAGCATCTACGACTGCTTTCATGGTTGGTGTAATATCCACACCAATACCGTCGCCTTCAATGAAAGGAATAATTGGATGATTTGGTACGTTCAGTGATAGGTCTGCATTTACTTTGATTTTGTCGCCGTCGGCAGGAACCACGATCTTCTGATAACCCATTGTGTAGATTCTCCCTTTTATAATACTTAATTAACTAAAAATAATTATCGATAAACAATACTTTCAACTTTTATTAACGCATAATAGCTTAATCGAATTTAATTCTTTTTGAGATTTATGTGGGAAATAAGCAAATTTCCCACTTAAATATAGCTCAATGTTTTCTCTAGTTATTTGAAAGAAGAAGCCATTTTTTATGAAAATTGTGATTCTCAACAAGCCATATGACGTTCTCTCCCAGTTTCGTAAAGACGAAGCGCACATGACCGTCTCTGACTTTGTTGATGACCCGACTTTGCGCTTGGCAGGCCGTCTTGATATGGACTCTGAGGGTTTAGTTTTTTTAACCGATCATGGTGGTCTGAATCAGTTCATTACCAACCCTGCAAATAAAAAATACAAAACGTATTTAGTTCAAGTTGATGGCGATGTAACCGAAGAAGCGCTTGAGCAACTTCGTAAAGGTGTAGAACTGAATGATGGTATGACGCTTCCTGCAAAAGCCATTAAAGTAAGTGAACCTGAATGGTTATGGGAACGCAATCCACCCGTACGTTACCGTGCAAATATTCCAACATCTTGGATTGAGATTTCAATTTGTGAAGGCCGTAACCGCCAAGTTCGTCGTATGACTTCTGCGGTAGGTTTTCCAACTTTACGTTTAATTCGTACTAAAATTGGCTCAATTGACTTAGTTCAACTTGGCTTAAGACCGGGTGATGTAAAAGAAATTGAACCATTACTCTACCCTGACTTTAAAGATGTACCAGCTGAACAGCCTTATCGCTCGCGTTCATACGTGAAAAAGCCAGGCGGTGCTGGTGGCAAACCAATGGTTCGCAAGAACAAAGATGGTTCTGCGAAAAAGTCTGGTACAAAACGTATTTGGCAAATGGATGAAAGCGAGAAACCACGTCGTAAGACCAATGGTACAACTCGCCCAAATACCAAAGCACCACGTGGTCGTGGCCGCAATGGTCGATAAGATTTAATCTTTTAAAAGCTCACATCAGTGGGCTTTTTTAATATCTTTTTTTAAGAAATAAAAAACCGGTGCATATGCACCGGCTCTTAAGCTATTTACTAACGAGTGAGTAATTAAGCCTCAACTGTTGCAAGAGCTGCATTAAATGTAGCACTTGGACGCATTACAGCATTTACTTTAGTTGGGTCAATTGCGTAGTAACCACCGATGTCCGCTGGTTTACCTTGTACTTGAGCAAGTTCAGCAACAATCTTCTCTTCATTTTCAGCTAAAGCTTTAGCAAGAGGAGCAAATTTAGCTTTCAACTCAGCATCTTCGTTCTGAGCAGCAAGTGCTTCAGCCCAGTAAAGTGACAAGTAGAAGTGGCTGCCACGGTTATCGATTTCACCAGTACGACGTGATGGAGACTTGTCATTGTCAAGCAATTTACCAGTCGCTTCATCAAGTGTCTTCGCAAGTAACTTAGCACGAGCATTATTTTCTTTAATACCCATTTCTTCTAAAGATACTGCAAGCGCAAGGAACTCACCAAGTGAATCCCAACGTAAGTGGTTTTCTTCAACAAGTTGTTGTACGTGTTTTGGCGCTGACCCCCCTGCACCAGTTTCGTACATCCCCCCCCCCGCCATTAGCGGAACGATAGACAACATTTTTGCAGAAGTACCAAGTTCCATAATTGGGAACAAGTCAGTTAAGTAGTCACGTAAGATGTTACCAGTCACAGAAATCGTGTCTAGGCCACGTACTACGCGCTCAAGTGTGTAACGCATTGCACGTACTTGAGACATGATTTGGATATCAAGACCAGTCGTATCATGATCTTTTAAGTACTTTTGTACTTTCTTGATCAATTCGTTTTCGTGTGGGCGGTACGGGTCAAGCCAGAAGATTGCAGGCATACCTGAGTTACGTGCACGAGTTACTGCAAGTTTAACCCAGTCACGAATCGGAGCATCTTTAACCTGACACATACGCCAGATATCGCCTTCTTCAACATTTTGAGTCAATAACACTTCACCAGTGTCAAGATCGGTAATATTTGCAATACCAGCTTCTGAAATCTCAAAAGTCTTGTCGTGAGAACCGTATTCTTCAGCTTTTTGAGCCATCAAACCAACGTTTGGTACTGTACCCATAGTCTTCGGATCGAAGTTACCATGCCACTTACAGAAGTTGATCATTTCTTGGTAAATACGGGCAAATGTTGATTCTGGCATAACAGCTTTAGCATCATACTGCTTACCATCAGCACCCCACATTTTACCACCGGCACGGATCATTGCTGGCATAGAAGCATCAACGATGATGTCGTTTGGTGAATGGAAGTTTGTGATGCCTTTTGCTGAGTCAACCATTGCAAGTGCAGGACGGTGTTCTTGACAAGCATGCAAGTCTTCAATGATTTCTTCACGCAACGAAGTTGGAAGAGTTTCGATTTTCTCGTACAACCCAGCCATACCGTTATTAACGTTAATGCCTAATTCGTCAAATAACTTACCGTGTTTTTCGAAAGCTTCTTTGTAATAGATTTTCACACAGTGACCGAAAACGATCGGGTGTGAAACTTTCATCATTGTCGCTTTTACGTGTAAAGAGAATAAAATTCCCGCTTCTTTACAATCATCAAGTTCTTTTTCATAGAAATCACAAAGTGCTTTCTTGCTCATGAACATTGAATCAATGATTTCACCTTCTTGAAGCGCAACTTTTGGCTTAAGAACAATGCTCTTACCACTATTTGTGATAAGTTCCATTTTCACATTACGCGCGCGATCAAGTGTCATTGATTTTTCACCATGGTAGAAGTCACCTTCTTCCATATGTGAAACGTGGGTTTGTGACCACTGTTTCCACTCGCTCATTGAATGAGGGTGTTTTTTCGCATAGTTTTTAACTGCTGCTGGAGCACGGCGGTCAGAGTTACCTTCACGAAGGACAGGGTTTACTGCTGAACCAAGGCACTTACCATAACGAGCTTTGATTGATTTTTCTTCTTCAGTCGTTGGATTTTCCGGATAATCTGGAATTGCATAACCTTTTGATTGAAGCTCTTTAATACATGCAGTTAATTGCGCAACAGACGCACTAATGTTCGGGAGTTTGATAATGTTTGTATCTGGATCTTGTGTAAGACGACCTAGCTCTGCAAGGTTGTCGGATACCTTTTGCTCTTCACTTAGGTAATCAGCGAATTCTGCGAGCACACGTGCAGCTACAGAGATGTCACTTTTAATAATCTCGATGCCAGCTGGCTTGGTAAAGGTCTCAATGATCGGCAGTAGCGAATAGGTCGCCAATAATGGCGCCTCATCAGTCAGTGTGTAAATAATAGTTGACTTTTCACCAGCCATATATAGCCCCTTCCGTTTGATTGAGTGTTGAGGACCGAGCTTGTGGCCCAGTGCCTACGAACCGATATGCTTAAATAAAACCCTGAGAGTATCGGCTCTCATTGTCTTCCAGTCAACGAAATATCCAGTGATAACGACATTTCGCAGCGAAATAATACATAATTTAAATCTATTGATAATATTCCTATACCCAACTTTAAGTAATACATAATTCATCATTACTTTTTTATGGACTGAATACGATTAAATTACATGAGATATCTTTCAGAGTTCTGACAATTATTATACTTTTCATTCAAAACAAACTCAAAGATAAAACGGATTTCATCTTTTAGTAGCACTTAAAAATAAAAAACCGATGTACAAAACATCGGTTTTTTATATACTATTTAACTGTTATTTAAGCTTTTAACCATTTTTCAGTTTTAGCCTGATCTTCAATAATAAGTTCAACTTCAGTTAAATCAGATGTAGCACACTCAACTTCAAAAGATATTAACTCATCGCGACGGAAAGCATACACAGTATAAGTACCGCCCTGTTTTGCATACTTCTCAACAAGTTTAGTGGTCGCTTTTAAACCATCAATTGCGATAATTACATCATTGGCAGAAATACCTGCTTTAGCTGCTGTGCTATCGCGGCGAGCACTTTGCACGAGTACGCCTTCTGGCTTATCAACAAGTTTCAAACCAAGTGGCAAAGATTTGTCAGTTTTAACTCTATAACTTAAGCCAAACTCAGGGAACAGTTGATCAAGTGGTAATTCATCAGTGGTATTAATCAAATGATTAATTTGTTCAATCCAGCTATCACCCGTCAGTTCTTTACATAAATCAAAAATAGTTCTTTCATTTACTTGCATACCATTTTGAGTGTTTTCATATAACCGACGCATTAAAGCATCAAGACTAGAACCACGTAGACGTAAACCTAAATCTAGACATAATGCAACTAACGAACCTTTATTGTAGTAACTGGTACCCGCATTATTCGAGTTTTCATCTTGGCGATAAAATTTTATCCACGCGTCAAAACTTGACTCTGCAACTGTTTGAACAAAACGACCCGGGTTTTGCAAGTAGCGGTCAATTTGTGCTTTGAGTAAATCAAGATAAGACTTCTGAGAAATCACGCCGCTACGTAATAAAATCAGGTCATCATAATATGAAGTAAAGCCTTCAAATATCCAAAGTAAAGAAGTATAACCTTCTTGATGCAAATTATAGTTTGCAAAGTTTTCTGGGCGGATAAACTTGACTAACCATGAATGAAAATATTCATGACTACATAAGCCTAAAAAGCGTTGATAATCTTTAGAAGGTTCAGTGGGTTCATTCGACTTTGGCAAATCCTCACGCGGTGTAATCAAGCTTGTGCTATTACAATGCTCTAATCCGCCATAACTATTCCCCGTTGCCATGGTCATAAAAGTATAGTTTTTAAATGGTGCTGAACCGAACATATTAATTTCAGCTGCACAAATTTTTTCAATATCGGCTTTTAGACGATCAATATTGGTATTGTGCGAACCAGAAATTACGAACTCATGTTCAATGCCGTTCGTCTCAAAACTAAAGCGTGTTTGATCAGCCAACTCAAATGGACTATCGATCAGTTGATCATAATAATCTGCTTTTAAAGTAAATCGACCTTTAACTAAGCTTTTTGAAGCTAAGCCCGTTGCTAACTGAAAATGCTTTAATTCATCTGGCAAGAAAACTTCGACTTCACAAGCAGACTGTTCTTGCCCTTCTAAAGCTAAACATACACATGCTGGATTAATATATAAGCGTGTCTGGTCTACATACGCACCACGTACAGACAAATCATATGCATACACATCATATTCAATCGTCATTAATTCGTGGTCTGTATTAAATAAACGCCAGCGATTCTTACTCGTTTTTTTAATGTCCAGCAGACGTCCAGCTTCATCATAAGCTTTAACGGATTCAATATGTTTTGAGAATTCTCGAATTAGATAACTACCCGGAATCCACGTTGGTAACCAAAGTTCCTGATTCGGGTTGGCTAAAAAACGAATTGTCACGTGAACAAGGTGCTGTTTGTAATCATCGAACTCAATTTGATAATGCAACATAAATTCTTCAATTTAAAATAAGAACGGCTTCACATTAGATTATCACTTTTTTGTATCGTCTTGCGTAGATGTATTTTTTGGCAACAATTCCCACTAGCCTTCCACGAAAAAAAGGCATAGCATGCTGTGCATCTGTGTCCCGTATTTGCCAGTGAAGTTAAGGTCATCCGTGAAATTTTTTCTATCTCTTTTTACCCTCTTTAGTATTTTTTGTACTACCGTAACCAATGCTGCATTACTCAATATTGCACCTGAAAGTGTTGAAGCTGCTGCATGGACTATTGTAGATACTCAATCGGGTCAAATCATTGCTGAGCATAATAGCCATGTTCAACGCGCACCAGCATCTTTAACCAAAATGATGGTTGCATACATTGCCCTAAAAGAGATTAAAGCTGGAAAACTGAAAAAAGAAGAAATCATTACTGCAACTCCAGTGGTTAGTGTTGTGCAGTGGGATGAATCACAAATGTATCTTAAAGCTGGTGAACAAATTTCAGTTGATCAGTTATTGGCAGGTCTAATCGTGATGTCTGCTAATGATGCAGCCGTGACTTTAGCTGAAAAAATCTCTGGTGATGTTCCGCGTTTCGTGCAACGTATGAATCAGGAAGCTCAAGCTTTGGGTATGAAAGATACTCATTTTAGTAATCCTGCCGGAATTACGATGCCTGACCATTTCACTACAGCACACGACCTTAGCTTATTAAGTCAGGCATTAATTAAACAAACCCCTGAATATTTACATTATTCAAAAATGCCAAGCTTTAGCTATAACCAACGCTTCCATCATGCGACAAACCTTGCGCTCAAATATGATCCATATGTAGATGGCCTTAAAACGGGATATACCAAAGCAGCAGGTTATAACTTGGCACTCACAGCTTCACGTCCTTCATTCTCATCTGACTTAACTCAAAGACGTTTATTAGTCATTGTTTTAGGTACACCGAGTGCTGTAAAACGCGCTGAGATTGCAGATAAATTAATGAATCTTGCTTACGCCTATACACGTGATGAAGTGATTATTCCTGAGCAGAAATTAATTGCTGAACTACCTGTTGTAAAGTCGACTTTAAAAATGTTTAAGGTTGAAACAAAGCAACCAACAATTGTAACGACATCTTTATATGCAGACCCAGCACCAATTGACCTAAATACTTTTGATAATGCAACCCAACGCGTTCAAGTACTCGATAGTAACCAACAGCTCAAGGTGATTGCTCCACTTGAAACGACTCAAACACATGTAAACATTGAGCTCAATGAAAAACAATTAACTGCGCCATTAATGAAAGTCGTAAGTTTGGCAACAGTATCGATTTATCAAAATAATCAACTGATCCGTAGTCTTCAAATCGAAGATAACGTACATATTGAAGAAGCCAATATTTTCCAAAAAATCGCAATGTGGTTTTCTAGCCTCTTCTCTATTTTTTCATCAAGTGAACATAGTGCTGCAAAACTCTACCCTGTAGATTCGCACTAAAAACATCAAATTGTGCACAGACGCACAATAAATTTTATAAATAAAAGATGGCATAATTTAGCCATCTTTTTTTATAGAAAAATAATTAGGTGAAAAAATGACCCAAAATTTACATCATATTGTAATTGTTGGTGGTGGTGCTGGCGGCTTAGAACTGGCCACACAACTCGGTGAAACTTTTGGGAAAAACCGTAAAGCAAAGATTACATTGGTTGACCAAAACCTTACCCATATTTGGAAACCATTGCTTCACGAAATTGCTGCTGGCTCTTTAAATCCGCACGAAGAACAAACTAACTATTTTGCGCACTCAGAAAAACATCATTACGAATTTGTACTCGGAACATTAGTTGGGGTTAATAAAGATAAAAAATTAATTGAACTAATGCCCCCTCAAGTGTCTAAGGATCAACAGAATCATTCGCAAGAGCTAAGTTATGACACACTTATTTTAGCGCTTGGTTCTGTATCAAATGACTTTAATACCACGGGAGTGCGTGAAAACTGCCATTTCCTTGATAGCAGAAAGCAAGCCGATATTTTCCAGCAAGATTTATTACATCTTTATATTGAAGCTCAGAATCAACCCAATCAGCGAACTTTAAATATTGGAATTGTTGGTGCGGGAGCAACAGGTGTGGAACTGGCAGCTGAGTTAATTGAGACAACTAAAAACTTTTATCGATATGGTTTAAAGAAGATTCATCCAAACCAAGTCAAAATTACACTAATTGAAGCTTCTGAGCGTATTTTACCTGCTCTAAGCGATAAAACTGCTGAACACAGTGCTGGGCAACTCAAAAAAATGGGTGTTGAAATTTTAACTCAACACCGCGTTGAAAAAATTGATGAGCATTGCATCTACTTTAGCAATGGCAACCAACTCAAAAGTGATATTACCGTTTGGGCCGCAGGCGTAAAAGCACCAAAGGTATTAGAAAGTTTTACCGATTTTAAACGCGATAATATTAACCGCCTGATGGTCTATGCAACCTTGCAAACCTATTCTGATCCAAATGTATTTGCGTTTGGTGACTGCGCTCATTGCCAACTTGATGCAAGACATCCTCCACTTGGCCCCCGTGCTCAAGTTGCAAGCCAACAGGCCAGCTTTTTAGTCGATGCTATGGCTGCTCGACTAAATGGCCGATCACAGCCGATGTTTACATTTAACGACAAAGGTTCTCTCGTGTCTTTAAGTCGTCATAAAGCCGTTGGAGAATTACTTGGAGATGTAAGCGTGCAAGGCTATATTGCGAAAACAATGTATGTCTCTTTATATCGTTTACATCAAGCAACGATTCACGGATATACTCAGGCTGGACTACTCACAATGAAAGATTTACTTACAAGACGTGTACGTCCAAAAATTAAGCTGTATTAAGTTGAATTTTTTAAGTTCGTCCCTATTTATATAAAAACGCATCAGAAAAAGTGCCAAAGATTAAGATTTTGTAGTCTACAAAATTTATTTTTCACTTTATGATGTACGCTTCAATTGATTGAATGGATCAAAAACATGACTGCTATTGCAAATAACCACGTGGTTTCATTCCACTACAAATTAACAAACGCTGAGGGTGAAACACTTGATCAATCTCAAGGTGAACCACTTGCCTATTTGCACGGTGCAGGCAATATCATTCCTGGTTTAGAAAATGCATTAACAGGTAAAACTGTTGGTGAAAAATTCACTGTTAACGTTCCAGCTGCTGAAGGTTATGGCGAATACAACCCAGACCTAGTACAAGAAGTTCCAGCTCAAATGTTCCAAGGTGTTGAGAACATTCAACCTGGTATGCAATTCCAAGCTCAAACAGATGACGGCGTACAGATCGTTACTGTTAAAGCGGTTGAAGGCGACAACGTTGTTGTTGATGCTAACTTCCCACTTGCTGGTCAAGATTTAACTTTTGAAGTTGAAATCGTAGAAATCCGTGATGCTTCTCAAGAAGAATTAGATCACGGTCACGTACACGGTGCTGGTGGTCATCACCACTAATTCATCTTTAAAGATGATAAGAGCAAAGCTTCGGCTTTGCTTTTTTTATATATTTATTTTTATATAATATTTTGATAATAATTCTTTAACTCACCTCACTCTATAAGGGCCAATTTTCATGTCAAACGTAAATCAGCTAATTTGGTTTCGTCAAGATTTGAGAGTTCGAGACCATGCTGCTTTATGGCATGCCTCTCAACAAGGGCCTTGTATTGGGTTAATTATTTTATCGCCTGAACAATGGAAAATGCATCACGATGCGCCTATAAAAATTAATTTCTATTTACGTCAACTTCAACAACTAAAAAAAGAACTAGAACAACTTAATATTCCCCTTATTATCCAAGTCATTCCTTACTGGAAAGATATCGCTGATTATATTGGTGAACTTAGCACTCAACTTAATATTGAAAATGTCTATTCAAATATAGAGATCGGCGTTAATGAATTAAAAAGAGATAAAACTGTACAAGATTTTTTAAATCAACAAGGTAAAGAGCTCTTTTTATTCCATGACCGTACGATTTTTCCTTTATGCTCTATTCGCAATCAGTCACAGCAGCCCTATCAGGTTTTCGGTGCATTTAAAAAAGCATGTTATTCAAAATTGGATATCAGTGGTTTACCTCAATGCTATCCAATTCCTGAAAAGCAAAGTAGCTATCCAGCGTCTTTTTCAAAAATAAACAGCTTAACTCTAGAAGATATTGAAGCTTTTTTTGATCCTTCTGTTTCTAAAGAGCAACAAGGCTTATGGCTAGCTGGAGAAAATTTTGCTCTAGAGCAGCTCGACATATTTATTAAAGATCATTTATCTGATTATAAATTAGAACGTGACTTTCCCAATGTAAGAGGAACTAGCCAACTTTCCCCCTACTTAAACATTGGGATTTTGTCTATCCGCCAGTGCCTGCAAGCTCTTTTTAGGGCTGAACATGGCAACTTTCATTTGACAAATGAAGGCCAGCAGACTTGGTTAGATGAACTCATTTGGCGAGAATTTTATCAACATATTTTATTTGATTTCCCCCATGTTTCTAAACATATTCCGTTTAAAAAAGACACTCAGAAAATTAAGTGGAATCACAACCCAGAGCACCTAATTGCATGGCAAACGGGCCAGACAGGTATACCGATTATTGATGCTGGAATGCGTCAACTTTTAAAAACGGGATGGATGCATAATCGTGTTCGCATGATTACCGCTATGTTTTTATGTAAAAACTTACTCATCGATTGGCGAGTAGGTGAACAATGGTTTATGGAGCATTTAATCGATGGGGATTTAGCAGCAAATAATGGTGGCTGGCAATGGTGTGCTTCTACCGGAACTGATGCCGTACCTTACTTTAGAATTTTTAACCCTATTGCTCAATCAAAGAAATTTGATCCAAATGGAGATTATATTCGTCAATGGGTTGAAGAATTAGCTCATCTAGACAATAAAGCCATTCATGAGCCCTACTCGACTAAAACGAATATTCAGTTAAATTATCCAAAACCAATTGTAGATTTAAAGGAAACTCGTCTTAATGCAATTGAAACTTTCAAGAGTATTTAAATAAGAATTACGTCTTAAGTGTTTATTTTTAATTAAAAAATAATAACAGTATTTGACTATAGTGAGACTTTGTTCTACAAATAAACATAATAGATACTTAAAAAAGGCCATAAACAACAACAACTTCGCAATGTCTCACATTTAGTAATAAAAGTATAAAAAAATTAACATTACAATAAGGTAGCTATAGCTCACATGCAACAAAAGAACCCTGGAAGAACACTCGTCTTATGGATTATCGCAGCTCATCTATTTATGGGCATGGTGGCGTATGAGTGGTTGCCTGTAAGTTTTAGAGGAAGCTGGATTTTTATTCTCATTCTTTTAATTTCTGGAGCTTTTTTACAAGTTGGTGCATCCTTAATTGTGGGCTTACTCGCTTTTATCGGTGTTGCAGTATATTTTCTACTCGACTTAGGGGCTCAGACGCATATTGAACGTCAGCTTCTTTTACTTTTTATTATTCCCCTCATTCCTCTTTTTCTGAGTGCTGTTCGCCATAATATTGAAATTAACGTTCAAAAATACCGCGATATTCAAAGTTATGACCGTAATTATCGCCGTGATATTTTCCCGCTTAGCGCACTCAAGTATTTTCAACGCAGTTTCTTTAAGCTTCTTGATCATCATCACATTCAAGACTATGAAGTCTTTGAAATTAGAATTCTCAACCGAAGCTTAATTAAAGAAATGTTAGGCGACGATGTGTGGAAAACCACTCAAAATGAAATGATTAAAATTTTGAGCCAACATCATCCACAAGAAATCGTTTTCCAGTTTGCTGATGATGATCTTGAAACTATATACAGCATTGTAATTCGCAAGCAAAAAACGGATGAAGAACCTGAATTTATTAAAAAGCTAAAAGAAATTATGACTTTGCGGCTTGAAGTCGAATATAAAGTTATTCAGATTCCACCTGAAGAGGAGATTACTTAATGTCTAATCTTCTTAATATTTGTGGAATTATTATTGCATCTAGTCAGTATCCTGATGCCACTTTACAGCAGTTCTATCGGCAATATTATCATTGTGAGATTAAAACGGAACAAACAAAAACAGAAGTTCAGAGTACCGATGATCTTTCAATGTTTTTTCCATATCAGGATACATGGTGGCCTATCTTTACAATTGACCAGATCAGCTCGGATAGCTTTCAACGACTTATTCATAAAGGGTTCAAGCCTGGCATTATATTGCCGGATGAAGTTTTTAGCTTTTCTCATTATTTCTTGCTCAAAGAAGCAGTCAGCCAAGGTGCGATTCCGATTGCACTTTATAAATCAGAGCAACCTCAATATTTTGCGGCTAAAGCCACATTTTCAACTGCAATTGGGTTGCGCCCAATGGCTGCTTTTGTCTCAACGGGATGGGATGAAAATTTAATTTCACAGACCGCTGGTAGTTATATTATTCAATTTAACCCTTCGCAGCTCCCGTTACCCTCTAGAGAAATTAAGCAAAAACAGCATTTATTTTATTCGGCTAAACGTTTTAACGGTCATATTTCTGGGTATGAAATTATTATTAATCCTCCTGCTGATCTACCCACAACAAATATTCGATATCCTCAACTCGGAATATCTTGGAAATTTAATAAGATTAATTACATAAGTACGCCAGAGCATGTAAAAACTAATTTCCTTGGATACATTTTTATCGGTTTAAGTACTGTTGTAGTTCCACTCGATCTAATTCTGACGAGTACCTACCCTGACCTCCTTGGTACGTTTGGTAGCTATATTTCATGGTTCTCTCTTGTAATCGGGTTGATTTTATTAGTCTTGCTCATCTCGTCTATTATCAGGAGGGTTAAATCAAATGGCTCCCATCGATATTCTCTTCTTATTTGGATTTTTAGGGATTTGGATTCCACAAGCATTTTGGGCGTGGTTAAGTTATCAAGCTTGGAAATATTCAAAAACAGCAGAAAAAGAGTTACAAAACCTTCCAATACCAGAGAGATGGCCCGTTTTGAGTGTCTTGATCCCTGCCTATAATGAAGGTGTTGTGATTGAAGATACTTTGCATGCAATTGCTCAACAAGATTACCCAGCCGAAGCATATGAAGTTTTACTCATTAATGATGGGTCAAAGGATAACACCCTAGAAATCGCCGAAAATTTGGCAAAAATTTATCCTTGCATAAAGATTGTTAATGTTCCTAAAGGAATGGGGGGTAAAGGTAAATCTAGAACGCTTAATAATGGCCTCCCCCATGCTAGAGGCGAATTGATTGTTGTCTATGATGCGGACAGTACACCAGAACCCGATTGTGTTCGCTTGCTAGCTCAAACCCTACTTGCCGATAAAAAATTAGTAGCCGTTAATGGAAAAGTAAGAACACGTAATTGGCAAGATAGTATTTTGACCCGATTTATTGCCATTGAGTTCATCTTTTTCCAATGGATTTTCCAAGGCGGTCGTTGGCAACGTTTTGAGCTATCGACATTAATGGGTACTAACTATGTGATTTGGCGTGATGCTTTAGAAACCTTAGGCGGTTTTGATGAAAAGTCATTGGTCGATGATACAGAAATGAGTTTTAGGATTTTCATTGGTCAAAAACGGATTAAATGGGTGCCCTATGCAATTGGTTGGCAGCAAGATCCTCCATCTCTGAGTGTGTTTGTTAAACAGCGTTCACGTTGGACCCAAGGTAATTTTTATGTGACTCGTAAATATTTATCCGTCGCATTAAGAACGCCTTTTCCTATCGGAATTGAAATTCTTAACAACATTATGTGCTACATACTTTTTGTACCCGCTTTATTCTGGAGTCATATCACCTTAACCCTTGGCATACTTGATATTGCGGGTATTTCAGTTCCAGGCCCATTCACAACTCTATGGGGACTGTCATTTTGCCTATATGTGGCACAAATGTGGTTTACGCTTTCACTCGAAAAAGTTAAACCAGAACTCTACTTTTATTCAGTTCTATCTTACGTAAGTTACTCAAAATATTTCTATTTATTGTTTTTAAAGCCGCATATGACATGCTTAAAAATAAAATACAGGGCAACTCCCTTCAATGGTACAAAACGGAACGTAGCAAGGAGAAAAAATAAATGAAAAAGACTTTTGATCTTTACAAAACAGCTCAAGTGCTCCTTGCCAGCACCAGTCTTATGCTCGCCATGTCTGCTCATGCGTATACATGGGAACTGGACGATATTAGTACTTCTACTAAATACACAGTCGAGCCTCATTTTTTCTATATTGGCAAAGGTGCCCAGTGGCAAAACATTCAATTTTCAAGTGATTATTCCACTGAAAGCGATACAACTTTACTTGTAAAATATGATGATAAACTCATTTATAACACTACCCTAAGTGGGGATGGTCAAGTCAAATTTGATATTCCAGCAAGTCAGAGTGGTTTTCACCGTTTAGATTTTATTATTCAACAATATGCGAAACCGACTACGCTGAATCAAACCAAAGAAACATTCTGTACAGAAGATATTGATCACCTAACTTATTTAAGTAATTCCCAGCTCGACTTTACACCTATTCGTAATGAATATCGCTTAAAAGATTTGCCAGATGCTTTATATAACCCACAAGCGAGACGGCCTACTCCATTTGTTGGTATTTTAAAATACAACCGTAAAGAGATTATAGAAGCCTCCATGCTCGCCAGATTAGCAAGTTCATGGACCTCCATAACACCTGTTGAATGGGTTGATTCAGGACAAACCAATTTAAATCCTGAAACAAACTTTATTATTGAAGTTATTCGCTCAGCAGCACCACTAAAAGGCGGAGCACTAGTACAAATTGCAAAACCTGTAGAAGGTGTGCCTACCTTATCAATTACTTATCATACTCAACAAGATTTAACGAGCGCAGTAAATGGACTAATTAATTCTTCTTATGTACAACAATTGAGTACAGGAAACGCAGTTTTTCCAAATACAATATCTAATCCAACATGGGCTCAATTTAAAAAAATCGATACACTCGCCGATTTAGGTATTCAAGATTTCAGATTAAATCACGCTGAAAAAAACTTATTTCTTGATTTCCCTGCGGTATGGCAACCAACCGATATCTTGCAAGGACAAATCGCACTTCGTATTCAAAGTGGTTTATTACAAGGTTCCAATATTACAGCTTGGATTGATGGAGGACTTGCTGGAAGCATGAAAACAGCCGACCTTGCTTCAGACCCAGTAAACCGTCAGTTCAATATTTTTGCAAAAGCTATTTCTAATACGACAAATTTTAGTCTAAAGCTGGAAAATTCAGTGATAGCCAATTCCCAATGTTTACCTAACGCACATGGTTCACTTTGGATTGATACAGCCAAATCTACTGTAAAGCTACCTCATAAACTTAAAAATGGTGTAGCCGCAATTTCAATGACTTTAGCAACAACCCCCACAATTGCGGTTGATGGTCAATCTGGTGCATTAAATATCGCGATTGTGTTAGGTCAAACTGCGAAAAAAATGCTTTTAACCCAAGCACCAATGCCTCTCAACCTAGTCCGTTATTCACCGAGCGCGCCACAATCTGTAAATGTCCGCGTTAACAAAGATATTTATCAACAACAAGTACTAATGCATCAGGATATTATTTATGCACCTGCTGCCCAAAATGGTTTTATTGTCAGTTATAACAATAACCGCTTTGATGTGATTACCGACTCACAAGGTGGCGCACAAACGTTTATGCACCTTTGGGAAAAAATACAACATAAAATTCCAAACAACGTGACGAAAATGCTGGTTTCAGAAAATGGAAATATCTATGTTTTACAAAAACTCATTGTCGGAAATCAAAAGGCGCCTCTAGTCCAACAGTCTTCTTTCTTCTTATTAGTTGTGATTATCTCTGCAATTATGATAATAATTATCTTCTTGTGGTACTGGTTAAGACGAAATAATGAGAAAACAGATACCAATTAAAATAGCTGCTTTTATTATTTTAATTATATGTAGTGTCATCGTATATGCGGGGCTTTTCAAACATCAAGGTCAAGCCCCTCATATTGAAGGTGTTTTCTGGCAACCTGACAATAACACTACTCCTCCAGAAGGAAATTGGCACTATTTAGGTGTTGATACATTTGTTCCCCAATGGTCTGTTGTTGAATCTAAATCTTGGTGGAAAGAATCAAATTTTCCACAATGGGAAAAAGCTATTAATTTAGAAAAGATTAAACAAGAACCTTGGGCAAAAAATCTCATATTGGGCTTAGCCGGTGAATATAATGAACCTAAAGCTCGGGCTAATGTCATTGAGTTAGGCGAAAAATCTGCCCAAATTATAAAAGAGCAAAAAACAGCATTTAAAGGTTATTACTTTCCGGTAGAAGCAGATCCAACTTGGCTACGAGTCAGTGCTTTAGGTCATGTGTTATCGAAGCTTCCTTCACCAGTCTGGGTGAGTATTTATAGTGGCGAAACTGAGCCTGAAAATTATGATTTATGGGTTAAAAGCTGGCTGCCTGACCATACGGGAGTTTTTTTCCAAGATGGTGTTGGCGTAGGCGTTCGATCACCTAAACAGGCCAAACATATTTTAGATCAGCTTGAAGATAAACTTGGAAAAGACAAAGTAATTATAGTATTAGAAGCTTTTAGAGTGAAAAAGAATGGGCAATTTAGAGCCGCATATCCTTGGGAAATTATTTCTCAGCTAAAAGCATATGAAGGTAAAACTGTTTATATTTTTGATGGTCCTCATTACATGAGCCGCTGGTGCGTTAATATTGTGAGCTTATGGTACCGCCTCACTTATGGTCATGCCAACAAAACCATAAATGAGACGAGATCCTTAAATCATGATTATGCCAATTCATAAGATTTAGCAATTTGATTGAGAATACGTTGAGCTGCTTGCCCATCGCCGAATGGGTTTTCTACATGCGCCATTTTTTCATAGTGCTGTTGGTCAGTGAGTAACTTTTCAGCTTCTTCAATAATTTTTTCTTGATTTGTCCCCACCAAAACGCCTGCCCCCACCTCAACCACTTCTGGTCGCTCGGTAGTGTCCCGCAAGATTAAAACTGGCTTATTAAATGATGGACTTTCTTCTTGTAAGCCTCCCGAATCCGTCAAAATAAAAGTAGATCGGTCTATCACTGCCAATAGACTTGGGTAGTCTAATGGTTTAACAAGATGAATTTGGGAATGGTCTTTAAACTTATCATGGACTACGTCATGGACGGCTGGGTTTAAATGTACAGGCCAAATGAAATGTAAATCAGGATGTGCTTGAGCTAAGTGCTCAACCGCATTGCAAATATTTTGAATTCCACCGCCAAAATTTTCACGACGGTGGGCAGTAATAAGTACTACTTTGTCATCTTGCTTTAATTGAATTCCATAAGGTTCAAGCCGGTTCTTCAAATCAGATTTTTCAGCAATTAATTTACGCCCTAAATACACCGCATCAACAACTGTATTGCCTGTAACCGTAATGAGCTCTGACGGAATTTGTTCATTGAGTAAATTTCTTTTTGATTGTTCAGTCGGGGCAAAATGCCATTTAGTAATACGTGAAACCAACTGACGATTTCCCTCCTCTGGAAAAGGATGATCTAAATCATAAGAACGTAAACCAGCTTCAACATGCGCAACAGGGACTTTCATTGAAAACGCGACTAAGCCAGCTGCTAAAACAGTTGTTGTATCACCTTGGATAACAATTGCATCTCGTTTTTGCCCATCAGTGTATACATTCTCGATTTGGCTCAAACCATGAATTAAGAGCTGATTTAAACTTTGTCCAGCATTCATAATTTTAAGACGGTGGTCAATTTCAACCCCAAAGAAATCTATCGCATCTCTTACTAGTTCGTCATGCTGTCCAGTAAAAATCACTTCAACTTGAAAGCGAGGGTCTTGTTTTGCCAATAAAATAACAGGGGCAAGTTTGATTAATTCAGGACGGGTTCCAAATACAATAGATATAAAAACTTTATTCACTTTAGAAATCCTTATAAAAAACGAGTTCTACTCGAGTATTGTTGTAATGATCTTTCGTATTTACTGGCACATCTTTAAAGTAATTGCCATATAGTCGTTCTACACGTAATTTTATAGGTTGATAATTAAAAGGCTGCCATGAAATACCTGGGCCATATTCAAATAAATTATTGTAATACTCATCTTTACTGTCAGCTAAGCCATGCAATTTCATATACGCCTGTACAGTGCCCGTTTCCCCCTTATAGACATTCAAACCCGTACGTAAGCGTAAATCGCCAATAACGTTATAATCTTCTCTAGAATAAGTCGCAGCATTGCCATATAAATCAGTGAAGTAATCATTAAAACAAAGTGACTGATTACAACTATTTTGAGAATACCATTCTTGATAACCTGCTATCCCACCCACAACACTTTCACGAAATTTATCTCTATTTCGGTCAATCAGATCATAGCTTCCACCTACTTCTAAATACATGCGTACAGGTATAGAAGTCCAAGGTTGATAATTAGCGCCGACACCTAGAGTTACTGCATTTTCATCAATAATTTCAGGTCGTACTCCGCCTTGAGATTGAGTATCGCGGTTTAGATTTAAAAAGCCATACACCTGCGCTCGACCATTATCGAGGTTCTTACCATAGCGAGCTTTAAGTGGGAAAATTACATCGTCGTAACGTGATTCATATGAAGGTGCAAAATACACATCACGGAAATAAGTTTTGACTTCCCCTCCACTTAAATTCTTTACGGCCTGTGTCGCCTTATTGGCAATATCCGCATCTTTAGATTGCGTAAGCTCCTTAAAAACTACCAAAGCCTCTTTGTTATGTTTTTGAGAATTCAGTAGATAAGCTTCTTGGAGTTTTAAATTATCATCTGCTGGATCTAATGCCTCTGCTTTTCTTAGACTTTGCAAAGCAGCATCTTGTTTCCTTAACCTAATCTGTAAATAAGTTAAACTTTTCCATACTTTAATATCTTGTGGTGTCATCTCTCCAAGTTCTAATAATAACTTCTCGGCATTTTCAGGTTGAGTCTTTTCAATTTTATAAAATTGATCCCATTTATCATAAATTGGATTACCTGGTTTATATTCTTGATTAACAATCTCTTGCGCAAAACTAGTCTCAACACTTAAGAGGCCTAAAGCTGGACAGATCGAACCAATAACGATAAAGGAACGGGTTATAGATTTTATTGTTTTGCTATTCATTGGGACCTCTAGAGTAAAATAGGTAGAATGCTTGCGTAGCAATCAAATTAAAATTTAATCAATAAGTATTATAATTAAACCCATAAATGACACTGTTTATATAAGTAGATGAGTTCTTTAAATTGTTCATTTTATCTCCTTTAATATTATGTTTTAAAAAAGTTCTTATCTGTTTGTTTTTCCTATAATGACACATTTTTTAATCGTATTATTGTAAATAATCTTATAGGATAAGATAAAAATTTATAACTACAAATAGGGGAAAACATGTCCTTTTCTCAGCATCCAGAACATCATTTTATTCACCGCTCAGGTTGGTTAAGGGCGGCCGTTTTAGGGGCAAATGATGGAATTATTTCTGTTACTAGCCTAATTATGGGAATGGCTGCAAGTGGGGCTTCTGCTCATACACTTCTTATTGCATGTATTGCTGGTTTAATTTCTGGTGCAACCTCTATGGCTGCAGGAGAATATATTTCAGTAAAATCACAAGAAGATATTGAAAAAGCCGACTTAAAATTTGAAGAACAAGAACTCAAAAAGCATCCGCAGCGTGAATTGGACGAACTCACCCAAATTTATATATCCAGAGGCTTAGCACCTGACTTAGCTCTACAAGTTGCTACTGAACTTACAAATCATGATGCATTAGGGGCTCACGCGCGTGATGAAATTGGTATTCATGAAAATACCGCAGCAAACCCTATTCAAGCCGCATTAGCTTCAGCTGGCTCATTTTCATTTGGGGCATTGTTTCCTATGCTGGCTATTTTACTCAGTCCAGATATATGGATCGAAAAAACAGTCTTAATATTTGGCATTATTTCATTAGCCTTTTTAGGAGCGCTATCAAGTCATTTCGCAGGTACTTCCAAGCTTAAAGGGAGTCTACGCATTACCTTGTGGGGAATTTTAGCGATGGGCTTTTCAAGCTGGATCGGCTCTTTATTTCATGTTACTCCACTTTAAAAAGTCAGAACTTATCAATGTTTAAGAACTAAATATTTAAAAACTAAATGCCCAATATTATTTGCTCTTGGTTCGGTTTTCACGCTATGGTGAATAGAAAGAAATGAGGTGAATAAAATGGACCTATTACAACAACTTGAAATTAAACATCCAATTTTTCTTGCCCCTATGGCAGGTGTATCTACACCTGAACTTGCAGCAGAAGTTTCTAATCAGGGTGGTCTTGGATCCTTAGGTCTAGGTGCAAATACGGCGCAAAGTGCACGTGAACAGATTTTAAAAACCCAAACACTTACAGAAAAATCATTTCAGGTTAATTTTTTCTGCCATCAACCCGAACAACTAAACCCTCAAACCTCAGCACAATGGATTGAATATTTACGCCCCCAATTTGAAAATTTCGGAGAACAGCCTCCTCAAAACTTAAACTGTATTTATCCAAGTTTTCTTGATAATGATGATTTTTTAAATGTCGTATTAGAAACCAAACCTAAAGCGGTCAGTTTTCATTTTGGCATTCCCCATCCCCATCAAATTCAGGCATTAAAAGATGCCGGAATTATTACGATGGTATCTGCTACCAATTTAGTTGAAGCACAAGCCATTGAGGCAGCTGGTATTGATATTATTATTGCTCAAGGGATTGAAGCTGGCGGACATCGTGGAATTTTTAATAAAACCTTTGATGCAGCAATTAAAACCAGTGATTTAGTACATCTGATTGTCCAACATTGCAAACAACCTGTGGTAGCCGCTGGCGGTATTATGAATGGAGCACAAGCACGACATATGTTGAGCTTAGGAGCTAGTGCTGTTCAACTCGGAACAGCATTTGTTCAATGCCATACATCAAACGCATCTGCCGAATATCGTAAAGCTTTATTTAATGAGCCTGTGACACAAATTAGTGCCAGTCTTTCTGGACGTCCTGCACGTGGATTGCTCAACCATTGGCACACACAAATTGATCTACCAAATCGCCCTTCTCAACCAGAATATCCATATACTTATGATTTGGCTAAGCAACTCAATGCAATTGCAAGCAAAAATAAAGACTATGGCTTCGGCGCTTTTTGGGCGGGTAGTAATGTCTCTCAAATACGAGAGCTAGATGCTGCTGATCTGGTTAACCAGTTAGTTGTAGAAATGCTAGAAGATGAATAAATCTTAAAAAGCCAGTAATCATATACTGGCTTTTTATTTAATGGGTTTCTAGTAAGTTAACCTGCTCAACTTGCACATCACTCATCAAATTGCCTTCAGCCAATAACTGATTAAAATAGTTTTCGACTACTATTGCCTGTTCAGCAGTGCTTTCAACTTTATACATATTTTGGCGGAATTCGTTACTTGAGCGTAATCCTTTGGTGTACCAAGCAATATGTTTACGGGCAATACGGCAGCCAGAGTATTCACCATAAAATTGATAAAGTTCTGATAAATGTCCTAGTAACACCTGCTTCACCTCTTCAATATTAGGTGCAGCCAAATGTTCACCAGTTTTTAAATAATGAGCAATTTCACGAAAAATCCATGGCCGACCTTGAGCAGCGCGACCAATCATAATTGCATCTGCCCCTGTATAGTCGAGTACATATTTTGCTTTTTCAGGACTATCAATATCACCGTTCGCAATAAGTGGAATATTGATTAATTCTTTAACGTGTTTGATCAAATCATAACGTGCTGTATTTAGATACATGTCTTCGCGAGTACGGCCATGTAAAGCTAGCGCGGCAATCCCCGCTTCTTCTGCCCTTTTTGCGACTCTTAAAATATTTTCTTGGCCATTTAAAAAGCCCAAACGGGTTTTCAAAGTCACGGGAACATCAACAGCAGCAACAACCGCATCAAGAATTCGAGCCACTAAGTCTTCATCTTGTAATAACGCTGAACCAGCGAGCTTATTACATACTTTCTTGGCAGGACATCCCATATTGATATCAACAATTTGTGCGCCATTTGCTACTTGATAACGTGCAGCCTCTGCCAATTGCTCAGGATCAGAACCTGCAATTTGAGCAGAGATTGGAGCGAGTTCACCATCAAAGTTCGCACGGTAGAGGCTCTTTTTGCTCATCCGCAAAGTTTTATCAGCAGTCATCATTTCACTGACTGCATGGCCTGCGCCAAAATACTTGCAGAGTGTTCTAAATGGACGGTCAGTTACTCCGGCCATAGGAGCAACAATTAAATTATTTGACAGTTGATAGGGACCAATATACATATATATTCATACAATTGATGATCAACATAGTATACTTCATCCGCTTAATCGGCTCATCTTTTTATGCAGGTGCTTTCCTCGCCATGAACAAACCGTTGTCTTCCCGTTTTTTATTAAAATCATTCGGCATGGCTGCCGTATGCATGAGTTTAGCTGCTTGTGGTGATAAAGCTTGGTGGTCAAACAATGATGAGCCTGAACTAGAAAGCCAACAGATTAAACGTCTAATTCCATCACGTGTGCATGACCGTGAGTCATGGGCTAAAGATATTGATGACATTATGAAAGACTTGGATATTCCTAAAACCAAGAAAAATGTCTGTAGTATTGTAGCTGTAGTGGATCAGGAATCCAACTTTGTTGCCAACCCTCAGGTGCCTGGATTGGGGCAAAAGGCAGTTGAAGAAGTTAGTACACGTTTAAATGAAAAATTTGAAGATAAACTTGGCAAAACCGTTGGTGGAACAATTGCTGGTTATTTTGAAGAAGTTCTAAGAACTCAGCCTTCTCCTGATAACAACTATATGAGCCAAATGCGTAAGGTTAAAACCGAGAAAGAACTCGACTTACTTTACCGAGAAATTTTCGACTTCATGGCTAAACACTATCATGTGAGTGCCTTAACTGGTGCAGCCAAATTGGTTGGTCAAGATATTGGCGAGAAGATGAACCCTATTACGACTTTGGGTTCGATGCAAGTTCATATTAACTATGCTAAAGCCAATAAGCGTTCGAGTATGAGTACTGCTGCGCTCCGCGATGACCTATATACTGAATACGGTGGTTTATATTACGGCATACATCGTTTAATGGTTTATCCGGCAGACTACGATAAAGCCATTTATCGTTTTGCGGATTATAACTCTGGTATGTACTCTAGCCGTAATGCAGCTTTTCAAAAAATGCTAAAAGAACTTACCGATAAAGATATAAGTCTTGATGGCGATCTACTTCTTTATACAAAAGATGGTGATCCACGCGCAGTTCAAAGCGAGTCAGAAAAAGAACTGATCACGGTATTTGCAAAAAATAATGTATTGGTTACCCCACGACAAATCCGTGATGATCTTAAATTAGAAAAAGAGAAAAAGTTTGAAAGTACTCAAACTTATATTGCGCTGACTAAACTTTATAAATCAAAAACTGGCAAAGAACCACTCTATGCAATTATGCCTCAAGTGGTAATTTCTGGGCCTAAATTAAGTCGTGATTATAATACCAATTGGTATGCAACCCGCGTAAACGGACGATATGAAACATGTATGCAACGAGCGAAACGAATAAGACTATAAAAAGTCTCGCCCTGTTCGATTTTGATGGAACCTTGTGTAGTAAAGATAGTTTTACAGGGTTCATCTTTTATGCTTTATCTAAGCGTCACATTGTTAAGCAAGGCTTGAAAATTCTGCCATGGATTCAAGCCTACTATCTTAACTTTTATCCTGCCCATGCTATGCGTGCCAAGTTATTCCGTAGCATGTTTAAAAATACGCCTGCAATCGAATTACAAAAATTAGGTGAAGAATACGCACAAGAGTTAGTCTCTGTGCTTTCGCCTGAAATTTTTAATCAGTTACAACACCATCAATTGCGTGGTGATCAGGTCGTATTAGTTTCAGCTTCAATTGATGTCTATCTTGCTCCACTTTGCAAGTTACTAGATATCGAATTAATTTGTACTGAAACTCAAATTAAAAACGGCATGATGA
The DNA here is from genome assembly GCF_000588015.1 of Acinetobacter sp. 1294243. Lineage (NCBI taxonomy): Bacteria > Pseudomonadati > Pseudomonadota > Gammaproteobacteria > Moraxellales > Moraxellaceae > Acinetobacter > Acinetobacter sp. 1294243. The sequence goes on along the minus strand of NZ_JFXG01000003.1, from coordinate 160,017 downwards.
CGGGTTACTATTCCACTCCAGACTGTAGTAGTGAACAAAAGAAGTTAAGAATACATCAGCAATATACGCTACAGCATTACCACCAGATTTATGCTTATGGTAATAGCTCGGAAGACTTAGACATGCTTAGTCTCGCCACACATCCATATATGGTAGGTGAAGACCGTGTTTTACCTCGTTTAACACCAGAAAAAAAGCTCGCTTAAAGCGAGCTTTTTTATTTGAGTAAATCTTAATAAATTGCCATATGATCACGGTGAATCATTTCAAGTGAACGAGCTTCACCAAGCACTTGATAAACCTTATCTGAGGCTAAGCCTTTAATAATTTCGGCTGATCGTGAACTAAAGTTCACTCGACCTACCGCAATACGTTTACCTTGTTTATCGACACATTCAACCACATCACCACGATCAAAATGTCCTTCAACATTTTTAACTCCAACAGGGAGCAAACTGCGATGCTTCAATTTAATCGCTTCAACAGCACCATCATCAATCACAAGACGACCTGCTGTTTGTAAATGAGCAGCGAGCCACTGTTGATGAGCAGTCATGCGGTCTTTATCTGTAGTAAACAAAGTGCCTAGCATCTCACCTGCCATCGCACGTGATAAGACATTATCACTTTCGCCACTCGCGATGAGGGTTGGGCAGCCAGATTTAGCAGCTAAACGTGCAGCACGAACTTTAGTGACCATGCCACCTCGCCCAAGCACACCACCACCGCCGGCCATATCGAACAAATCATCATCCATAGCCCGAACAGTAGAGAGTAATTTAGCATCAGGATTATGACGCGGATCTGAGTCAAACATACCTTGCTGATCGGTTAAAATGATCAGCAATTCTGCATGAACCTGACCTGCCACCATAGCAGCTAAGGTATCATTATCACCAAAACGGATCTCGTCAGTAGATACCGTGTCATTTTCATTAATAACAGGAATCACACGCCAATCAATCAAGTTTTGCAAAGCATCACACGAGTTCAGATAACGACGGCGATCTGCCAAATCATCATGAGTCAATAAAACCTGAGCAGTACGAATACCGTGGTTTTCAAGCACACTAGACCAAGTATGAATTAAGCCCATCTGCCCAATTGCAGCACAGGCTTGTAGACTGGGTAGATCGGTGGGTCGACTCGCAAGCTTCATACGAACCATACCTTCTGCTACAGCTCCTGATGACACTAAAATAATCTCGTGTCCAGCATTGTGCAGATCTGCAATCTGTTTCGCCCAATGCGAAATAGCGTCCAGATCTAAACCTTGCCCATTAGCTGTAAGTAAAGATGATCCGATTTTAACAACGATTCGTTTACACTCACTGAGCTGACGTTGCCCATCGACCACTTCTATCATGTTTCCCTCGGTTTTCTAGTCACGAACGTAGATGACTTCTACATCATTGTCGTCTTCATCATCGTCAAAATCATCATCATCGTCCATCATGCTTTCGAGACGTTGTGCTCGACGCATTGCACGATATGCTTCTTTTGCCGCAATGGTTTGTTCACGTGTTTCAACTTCTAGTTGTTCACGGAAAGCTCTTACTTCTGCTGCGTATTCAGGATCTTCAACTTCGCGTTCACGTTGTTGTTCAATCTGATCCATCAGGTAATACACAACTTCTTTTGTACCTTCGCTTAATAAGCCCGATGTCTTAAAGACAGGTCCAGTCCACTCTAGTTCATCTAGAATGTGCTGACACCACTCTTCGCGGCTTTCTTCAGCAATCTGATCAAGTTTATTGAGTACTAAAACAACTGGTAATTTAGCCAAAGTTGGTGAGAACTTAGCCAACTCATTCATAATAGCTTTTGCATTATGCGCTGGATCTGAACCATCAATTGGTTGTACATCAATAATGTGTAAAAGAATACGAGTACGTGCCAAATGTTTAAGGAAGCGAATTCCTAAACCAGCACCTTCTGCTGCACCCTCGATTAACCCAGGAATATCGGCCATTACAAATGAACGATGACGGTCAGCATCGACTACACCCAAGTTTGGAACCATGGTTGTAAATGGATAATCTGCCACTTTTGGTTTTGCAGCGCTTACAGCACGAATGAAAGTAGATTTACCGGCATTTGGCATACCTAGCAAACCAACATCTGCCAATACTTTTAATTCAAGACGAATTTCGCGGAACTCACCTTTTGTACCAGTGGTACATTTACGCGGTGCTCGGTTAGTTGATGATTTAAAGTGAGTGTTACCTAAACCACCTTCACCACCACCAGCAACCAGAATTCTTTGGCCGTCTTCAACCAAATCGCCAATAATATCGCCTGAATCTGTATCAACAATTGTTGTACCAACGGGTACTTTTAAAACCACATCTTCACCACCACGTCCAGTACAGTTAGCACCTGCACCGTTTTTTCCACGCTCAGCACGGAATTTACGTGTGTAACGGTAATCGACTAGCGTACTTGTATCGTCATCAGCTTGAATATAGATACTTCCACCACGTCCGCCATCACCACCATCTGGGCCACCAAATGGTACAAATTTTTCACGGCGAAAACTGGCTACGCCATTGCCACCGTCGCCAGCCTCTACGGTAATGACTGCTTCATCAACAAAGCGCATCTGCCAATCCTCTAAAAACTCTAAAACCGCCTATTCTGCCATATTTTCATAAAATTCTCGAATAGAAAATGGAACAATTCCATTTATAACGATCTGTTTTATCTTTAATCCAGCATATGCTTTTAGTTTTGCAAATAGGATCCTTATAAAAAATAAAATTTAGTCAATTTATTTAATTATCAAGGATGAACATTGCGCAGAGGTAAGGTCATTTGCATATCAAGATTTGCTTTTGTTTTTGGCACAGAATTATACATGATGGCATTAAATGAAGAGACATTCCCCATTTCCATAGGATCATTTACGTTTAGGCTTGGTTTAAACTGATGTTTCACCGATAAATTTACAGGTTCATCGAATTCAAAATAAACTGGACCATCAAAAACAATTTTAACGGGAACGGTATAACTACGTTTTAAATTAAAAGGCACATCTAATTTAATAGGGATATCTAATTTAAGTGGAAATTTTGGTAAAAACTTACTTTGATAAACCAAATCTGTGGTGGTTTCTAAAGGCATAACCTGATCAATTTTTAGAGTCGTTGAATAATCGACACTTACCGTAATAGGTGTTTCTACAGCAAAATTTAAATCTGCCAAATATTTCCCTTTTAGGGGTAAAGTTAATTGGCGATCTATATCTAAAGTTGTATCAAGTTTACCAATAGACTGAACCTGCAAAGTATTACCAACTTGAATTTTTGTTTCTAAAGAGTCAGGTAAACTAATATCGGCATTATGAGCCGAAACGACTAAATTTGCTTGAATATTGAGATACACCCAAAACATAATAGCGGCAAGTATCATCATTAAAAAGAAACTAATTAACATACTCTTGAGTGAACGGAACATTAGCATCCACCCTATTGATCAGCTGTCTTTTGTGATGTTTCTGAACCTAATACTCGATTTAATCGCATAGTGGACAGAGGAATCTTTAACTCACCATTTGCAATCTTAACAGGCAAAGTATTTTTCACATCAACCGAAGCATTTAATGCAGTTTTAACAGGTACATTTAAATTCCCTTCGATTGGGATATTCGTGTCTAATCTTGCTTTTAAAGGAATATGTAGATTTTCTTTTAATACCGTGCGTACTGGGGCATCAAATTTTAAATGAACCTTTTGCTCAAGCGGGACATTAATATCAATTGGCACATCAAGTTTTAATGGAATCGTTCCTTTTAATGGCAACGTAATATCACGGCCTAAAACTCGCACCTGAACCTTAGTATCAATTGGTAGATTTTGTTCAACTTTTAATGTTTCTTTGACCGGGATGGTTGTGCTAATCGGCACCATATTATCGAAGTAAACACGCGGAGTTAATGTTTGTGTTAAAGGAATATTCAGTTTCTCATCAATTGGAATACTGGCATTTACGCGCCCCTTTACATCCACATTTAAAGCATCTTGTACTTTAACCTTAACCTGTAGAGGCTCTTGTAAATCAATAGCAACTGCCTGATTTTTCAGTGGAATATAAATATTAAAGTGCTTAAATACCCATATTGCAATGAGTACACCACATAAATTGGCAATAATGATGAATACAAAAACGACCAACAAACGTTTAAACTGCGACAATTCCTATCCCTTACTATTTTCTTTTTTTCCTTAATTTGTATTCTCATTTATTTACAAAAAATAGTCAGCATATATTTTGTACGGTTGTAAAAAAACCCAGTCTAAACTGGGTCTTTTTGTGAAAATATTTTATAGATCGTTAAATGATCTTAAGCATTCAATTCTGCTGGGATTTTTTTGTAGCTTACGCCGCACATTTGTTCAGCAATACGTAATACCTGACAGCTATAACCAACTTCGTTATCGTACCAAACGTAAGCAGTTAAACGGTTACCAGAAGTAATCGTTGCTTGAGCATCGTATACACCTGCTGTACGAGAACCGATAAAGTCACTCGATACAACTTCAGTCGAGTTGGTATAACCAATTTGACCTTGAAGGTTAGAGTTAATCGAAATTTGACGAATGTATTCGTTCACTTCTTCACGATCAACTTCTTTATCAAGCGTTAAGTTCAAGATTGCAAGAGATACGTTTGGTGTAGGAACACGTACAGAGTTACCAGTTAATTTACCTTTCAATGCAGGTAATGCTTTAGCAACTGCTTTAGCTGCACCAGTCTCTGTAATTACCATGTTCAAAGTAGCAGCACGGCCACGACGATCTGCTTTATGGTAGTTATCGATTAAGTTCTGGTCATTTGTAAATGAGTGAACAGTTTCAACATGACCGTTAAGAACTTTATATTTGTCATCCAATACTTTAAGAATTGGAGTAATTGCATTTGTTGTACAACTTGCAGCAGAGATGATTTTGTCTTCATCTAAGATATCTGTGTTGTTTACGCCAAATACAACGTTTTTCATTTCGCCTTTACTTGGTGCAGTCAATACAACACGTGCAACGCCTGGGCATTTCAAGTGTTGGCTTAGACCTTCAGCATCACGCCATTTACCAGTGTTGTCGATTAAAAGTGCGTTTTCAATACCGTATTCAGTATAGTCAACTTCACTTGGGCTAGACGCATAAATGACTTTAATGAAGTTACCGTTAGCAATGATTGCTTCGTTTTCTTCATCAACAGAAATTGTACCAGCGAAAGTACCGTGAATAGAGTCACGACGAAGTAAAGAAGCACGTTTTGCCAAGTCACCGTCCGAAGACTTACGTACAACGATTGCTTTAAGGCTTAAACCACGACCTAAACCTGATTGGCTAATGATTAAACGAGCCAAGATACGACCAATACGACCAAAACCGTAAAGAACTACATCTTTAGGTTGTTCAGAAGTTGCGCTACCTTTGATTGACTCAACTGATTGAGCAACAAAAGCATCAACATCACCGCCTTTTTCTTTGTATTCAACAGCAAGTTTACCGATATCAACTTCTGCAGAACCAATATTTTCAACTTTTGCTAAAGCTTCTAAAATTGGGAATGTGTTTACAACAGAAAGTTCAACGTCTACAACACGTGTACGACGGTGAGTTTTCAAAATTTGGATAACAGAACGGTTAATTAAAGAGCGACCGTAAACAGATACGACAATATTTTTTTCACGGTATAATTGACCGATTAATGCAATCATACGTTCCGCGATTTCTTCACGGTTTTTCCAACGGCCTTGGTGTTCAGCGTGCAGGGCGATGATAGTGTCTTTGCTCACAGATACGTCCTCTAATTAATTATATCTAGGCGTGATTTTTAAAACCCCGTAATTGTAATGGAATTATTGGCAAGAATGAATCAAAAGCTGACGTTAGTGACTAGATTTTCCTAAAATTCATCATAAATTCATAAAATACCTATAATTATTTTTTATTATCTTATTGTTTAAAGCAGCTAAATTTTTGCTTTTTCTTACTTTTTAGGTTCTGACAACCTAATTGAACTCATCATTTTTTAATCTTTTTTGATATTTCGTGATATTAAGTTGCAGATTTTGGGCTTTTTGCCGTTGTTGATAAAGATGAATTGCCCCTTCTAAAACGAGTACAAAAACAGCACACCAAATCGGAATATAAGTGAACCATTCTTCTTGACCAATGCTCTCCCCTAAAACTAAAGAAGCTAAAGCAAGTAATACAGGTTCCAAATATCCTAAGAGTCCAAACACAACTAAAGGTAGAAAGCGACTTGCCAGAATATAACTTCCCAGACCAATAGCACTTAAAATTCCAAGCCCAATAATGATCAAAGAAAGACTTGGTTGGTCTATAAATTTACTGTATGGCAGCAAACCTGTATGCGTTAAATAAATCGCAACGGGCATAATAATGACCAAATCCCACCAAAAGCCCCCTAAATTATCTGTTTTAATTTTTTTACGTAATAAAAAGTAGGCAGAATATCCAACTGCTACCAATGCAGTTTCCCACGCAATACTTCCTAAACGCCATATCTCATGGCTAACACCAATGACTGCAAGAATAATTGCTACCCATTGAAATTTTGATATTTTTTCGCCATACAACACACTTCCAGCTAAGACAAGAACCAGCGGTAATAAGAAATATCCCAAAGAGACTTGTAACCCACGCCCATGCATCGGCCCCCACAAAAAAAGCCAAAGTTGTACTGAGGTTAAAATAGAGGTTGTGATTAACAATAATAGTAAAGAAGGTTTAGCCAAAATACGTTGATAGATATTTTTGATATAAGCTAAATCACCACTCCACCACATAAATAAAGTAAGGAACGGTAGTGTTGCAATAATCCGCCATCCAAAAGTTTGCTCACTATCTAGCTGGCTTAATAATTGAGTATAAAAATAAAGTACACCAAAAGTGAATGATGCCATGACAGAGAAGATCACGCCCTTAAACATCATAAACCTCTTAGACTTTAGTAAAAATAACTCACTACAATACTTGATTTATCCACTATAAAAAAGAAAAAACCATGTAAAAACATGGTTTTTTCTTAAACAGACATATACCACTATTCTTTATGCTCTGTACGAATAATATCTCGAATATCAAAACCTAATGTTTTTGCATAATTTAAATATTCATCTACCACTTCTTGCTCTGGATGAGGGTCTCTTGATAACACCCAAAGGTATTTACGTGAAGGTTCCCCAACCAAAACAGTCTGATAGTCTTCATCTAGCTTTAAAATCCAGTAATCCCCACGGATTACCGGAATCCATCTTACAGCTTCCGGTAAAAAACTTACCTTCAATTTGGTGTTATATGGCGGGGTAACCACAAAAGCCTCCCCGATAGATTGCTGTAATTGTTTTCTATTATCGTAGCAGCGATTATCTACTACTACATTTCCATTTTCGTTTAAGGTGTAGGTTGCAGATACATTATAAGCACATTTTTTCTGGAAAAATGCAGGCTTACGCGCGACTTCATACCAAACACCTAAATATCGGTCTAGTTCAACTTTATAGACAGTTTGTAAGGGTTTCGGCTGGGCATAGACATAGGTTCCAACAGCCAAACCAGCCAGAACGACACCGCCCAACGCAATTTTAGCCAAACGCCAGCTGGCTTGCGGAACATTATTTCGAAATGCCATTGTTGCCCTCAACGATTAGTTGTGAATACAAAAGAACTCAAATATCTACAGTAGCTTGTTTTTTAAACACATTATGTAGCGTTATGTATTCGTTTATTGCAACATTTGCGCTTTTAGTCGAATGATTTCATCACGTATCCGTGCTGCTTGCTCAAACTGTAAATCTTTCGAAGCTTTTAACATCTCTTTTTCAAGCTTAGTAATATGCTTACTAAACAATTTTGGATCAGAGAGAATATGTCTTTCGTCAGCACTTAAAGCTTGTGCTTGTTCAAGCACCTTCTCATCAATTTCGTCGTCTGAAAGCACTTCGCCTGAATCAATTTCTTTGATGACCTGACGAACAGCACTACGTGGCGTAATACCATGCAACTCGTTGAACTCAATTTGTTTAGCTCTACGGCGTTCAGTCTCATCTATTGCTTTTTGCATAGAATCAGTAATTCGGTCAGCATATAAAATTGCTTTACCTTTCACGTTACGCGCGGCACGACCAATTGTCTGAATGAGTGAGCGTTCTGAACGTAAAAATCCTTCTTTATCTGCATCTAAAATAGCAACTAAAGAAACTTCTGGCATGTCGAGACCTTCACGCAACAAGTTAATACCGACTAAAACGTCGAATACACCTGTACGTAACTCATGAATAATTTTGACACGTTCAACCGTATCAATATCCGAGTGTAAATAAGCGACTTTAACCCCATATTCTTTTAAATAAGAAGTCAGATCTTCCGCCATACGCTTTGTTAAAGTAGTCACTAACACACGTTCATTTAGGTTCTTACGAATATTGATCTCAGAAAGAACATCATCAACTTGAGTTAATACAGGACGAACTTCAATTTCAGGATCGATTAGTCCTGTTGGACGTACCACCTGTTCAACCACTTGGTCAGACTTTTCTAGCTCATATTTAGCAGGTGTTGCACTGACAAAAATGGTCGTCGGCACAATGCGTTCCCACTCTTCAAATTTCATTGGTCGATTATCAAGTGCGCTTGGTAAACGGAACCCGTAATTCACTAAATTTTCTTTACGCGATCGGTCACCTTTATACATTGCTCCAATTTGCGGAACTGTAACATGTGACTCATCAATAATCAGCAATGCATCTTCTGGTACATAATCAAATAAAGTTGGAGGCGCTTCACCAGCTGGACGACCAGACAAATGTCTTGAATAGTTTTCGATACCATTGGTATAGCCCAACTGTTGCATCATTTCTAAATCATAACGGGTACGCTGCTCAATACGCTGGGCTTCCAGCAATTTGTCATGTTCACGGAAGAATTTAAGTTGATCTTGTAACTCATCTTTAATTGTATCAATAGCACGAGTTAGATGATCTTTCGGCGTTACATAGTGGCTTTTTGGATAAATCGTAACACGTGGAACTTTACGAACCATTTTACCCGTTAACGGATCAAACCAACGGATCGAGTCGACCTCGTCATCAAATAGTTCAATACGAATCGCATGTTGATCAGATTCGGCAGGGAAAATATCAATAATTTCACCGCGAATTCGATATGTACCACGTAAGAACTCAAGTTCATTACGCGTATATTGCATTTCAACCAAACGGCGGATAATTTCATCACGACTTACACGGTCGCCCTCAACCACATGCAGTAACATTTGCATATAAGCATTTGGGTCACCCAAACCATAAATTGCAGAAACCGAGGCCACAATAATTGCATCACGACGCTCTAATAAAGCACGTGTTGCTGATAGTCGCATCTGGTCAATGTGATCGTTAATGGCAGCATCTTTTTCAATAAAAGTATCTGAGGATGGAACGTAAGCCTCGGGCTGGTAGTAATCGTAGTAACTTACGAAATACTCAACTGCATTATTAGGGAAGAACGCTTTAAACTCTCCATAAAGCTGGGCAGCCAAAGTTTTGTTATGAGCCATCACAATTGTAGGTCGCTGTGTTTGAGCGATCACATTCGCCATGGTATAGGTTTTACCCGAGCCAGTTACACCCAGCAATAACTGATTACGAAAACCATGCTCGATACCATTTACCAGCTTTTCAATGGCCTGTGGCTGATCACCTGCTGGCTGATAATGAGTGACCAAATCAAAAGGTTGATTTTCGTTCAAAGTTATCTCTCTTTATGAAAAATTGAATTTAACGTCTCCCCTTTTAATGGGGATTTTTATCTTAATTTAAAGTCTAAATTGAGCTGAAAATTCAATGTAAAAGATTAAGCATCTTAACACTTGACCAATACCCTAATCGGTTGCAACATGAAGCTATCCATTAAACAAAAAGTATAACCATGACCTATCAATATCATGATGAAAGTATTGTAACTGAACTTCCCGAAGATACAGTTTTTGTATTTGGAAGTAATCTTGCTGGACAACACGGTAGTGGTGCAGCGCGCGTTGCAAGTCAGCACTTCGGAGCAGTTGAAGGTGTAGGTCGTGGCTGGGCTGGTCAAAGCTTTGCAATTCCAACTTTAAATGAACACATTCAACAAATGCCACTTTCACAAATTCAGCATTATGTTGAAGACTTTAAGATATACACAAAAAATCATCCTAAAATGAAATATTTCATTACTGCATTAGGTTGTGGCATCGCAGGCTATAAAGTTTCTGAAATCGCTCCTCTTTTTAAAGGGATTTATCACAACGTTATCTTTCCGGAATCTTTTAAACCCTATGTAGAAGATAATGCAGTATCTCAATTTCCGACTTTAACTCAAAAGATGGTACAAAGTTTCATTAATGATGAAGTTATTTTTTACTTTAATCATGGCAGTGAATCATTTGAAGAAGCTTTAGATAAAACTGATTTATCAGATGCTGAAAAAGCAATAGCTCTTATTGTCTTAAATGAAGAGTTGTACCCACGAGATCGTTATGGACGAGGCCGTGATCATGAGCTTAGTGATATTTTAGGGAAGTTAAACGGTAAAATTTTCAATCTTCATGGAAACTCTGAAGGTGCCATGATTTTTGTGAGTGCTGTTGTTGCACTGATGGAACTTTACGATTTTGATGAGCAAGATTTTATTAAGTTATGGCGTGGTGAAAAAAACATTGATCACCCTATTAATCGTTAAGTTTTCTTATGAATTTATGAGTTAAGCAGATAATCTCTGCTTTCTCATTATTTTATTTTTAATTACATTTAATCCTTTTATTTTTAATTATTCTAATATATTTAAACTCTTTATCCTCCCAAATCTTAATTTTTCTCATTATACTTTAAGGCAAACTGAATACTTAAAGAAACATATGGAAACTTTAGATTCTTCGATTTTTGACCTTAGCCCAATTCCAATGTGGATTGAGGATTTCAGTGAAGTTAAACAACAATTTGATTTATGGAGAAAGCAAGGAATTGAAAACCTCCATGAATTTTTAAATCAAAATAAACACTTAGTTATTGAATGTGCTCATAAAATTAAAATTATTCGTGTTAATCAAAAAACTTTAGAACTTTTTGAAGCAACAACCCACGAAGAACTATATTCAAATTTGAATCTTATTTTTAAAAAGGAAATGTTCGAATCACATATTTATGAGCTTGAAGCGTTATGGAATGGCAAAACCCATTTTTCAAGCACTACCGTGAATTACACCTTATCAGGCAAACGTATTGATGTTCAGTTAAGAGGGTCTATTTTACCTGGTTCTGAATCTACCTTTGAACGTGTATTAATTACTACAGAAGATATTACCCCTTATCAAAATGCACTCCGTCAGGAAGAAAAAAATCGTCGACTGGCTGAATCTATGTTTATCTACTCACCTACTTCACTGTGGGTCGAGGATTTCAGCCGTATAAAGAATAGAATTGATCAACTTAGGCTATTGGGAATTGAAGATTTTAGAACTTTTCTAGATGTTCATCCTGAGTTTGTCCGCCAGTGTGTAGAAGATATTTTAATTTTAGATGTTAATCAGGCCACGATAGATTTATTTAAAGCTCCTGATAAGTCGACACTTTTAAGAAATACACATAAGATTTTTGCTGAAGAAATGGTTGAAACCTTTCGAGAACAACTCATCGAGTTATGGCAAGGCAATATCCATCATAAACGTGAAGCCGTTAACTACGCTTTAGATGGCCAAATAAGAAATGTTTTGCTTCAATTTACCGTTTTTCCGGGATATGAAGAGACTTGGGGATTAGTACAAGTTGCACTGACAGATATTACTGCACGGAAAAAAGCGGAAAACTATCTCGAATATTTAGGGCAACACGATGTTCTTACCAAACTATATAACCGTGCTTTTTTTACAGAGGAACTTAATCGCTTAAACCGAAGTATTATTCGACCAGTTTCTTCAATTTTTTTAGATATGAATGGATTAAAAGAAACAAATGACCAGTTTGGGCATGATATTGGAGATGGTTTATTACGCCGTGTTGGAAATATTTTAAGTCAGGCTATTTCAAATACAGCCTATACTGCATCCAGAATCGGTGGTGATGAGTTCGTGATCTTAATGCCAGGTGCAGATGAAGCGCACGTTCAAATCATGCTTCAAACGATTCAGGAGCTTTTTAATATCGACAATCAATATTATTCAAGCCATCCAGTAATTATTGCAATTGGACATGCAACCACTCAAACAAATGAACAGATTGAGGACATGTTAAAACGAGCAGACCATCACATGTATCAAAAGAAAAAAAGTTATTATCAAGAAATTTTATTCAATCAATAAAAAACAGGCATATTGCCTGTTTTTCAAAAATTAGCGTTTTCCCATAGAACGACGCGTACCACGTGGAGGCATCCATGTTCTATCCGCATATTGCTCTGGTTTTGGACGCACTTGGTTGTGTACCGCATCATCTGCTTGATTGCTTTCATTCGGCATTGGGAATGGCAATTTCACCAAAGCCTTTTTCTGTTTTGGCTGTTGCTCAGTCATGATTCATTCTCGAAATTTCGATTGCGACCTATTATAAATGATTTTTATCATTTCTTTTCAAAAAAGCTTCAATTGAGTAAAACAGCAACAAGAATCTTCTTAAATTAAACTTTTTTACATCTAAAAATACCCGTATCCGCAAATTGCTTAATTTTTGCGATAAGATAGTATGCTTTTTATTTTTTAATCCCATAAGAGGAATATTGCCGTGGACGTACGTCTTTCTGATCGTGTCAATGCTATCAAACCGTCCCCTACACTTGCTGTAACAAACAAAGCTGCTGAACTTAAAGCTGCTGGCAAGAACGTGATTGGTTTAGGTGCTGGCGAGCCAGATTTTGATACCCCTCAACACATCAAAGATGCTGCAATTGAAGCGATTAATAATGGTTTCACCAAATATACGGCTGTAGATGGTACTCCTGGGTTAAAAAAAGCAATTATTGCTAAGTTCAAGCGTGATAATAATCTTGATTATCAAGCGAACCAGATCTTGGTTTCTTGTGGTGGTAAACAAAGCTTCTTTAACTTGGCACTTGCTCTATTAAACAAAGGCGATGAAGTTATTATTCCAGCACCTTTCTGGGTAAGCTATCCAGATATGGTCATTATTGCTGAAGGTACTCCAGTCATTGTGAAATGTGGCGAAGACCAACGCTTCAAAATCACTCCTGAACAATTAGAAGCTGCTATTACACCTAACACTCGTTTAGTTGTATTAAACAGCCCATCTAACCCAACAGGCATGATTTATAGCAAAGCTGAATTAGAAGCTTTAGCTGAAGTTTTACGTCGTCATCCACAAGTATTTGTTGCATCTGACGATATGTATGAACCGATTCGTTGGGAAGATGAGTTCTACAACATCGCAACTGTTGCACCTGATTTATATGACCGCACGATTGTTTTAAACGGTGTTTCTAAGGCATATGCAATGACAGGTTGGCGTATTGGCTATGCAGCCGGTCCAGCGAAAATCATTGGTGCAATGAAAAAGATCCAATCACAGTCAACTTCTAACCCAACTTCTATTTCGCAAGTTGCTGCTGAAGCTGCATTGAATGGTCCACAAGACGTTTTACAACCTATGATTGAAGCGTTTAAACGCCGTCATGACTTAGTTGTAAATGGCTTAAATGATATTAAAGGTATCTCTTGCTTACCTGCTGATGGCGCTTTCTATGCCTATGCAAACATTCGTCCTCTTATTCGTGCAAAAGGCTTAAAATCTTGCACAGAGTTCTCTGAATGGTTACTAGAAGAAACTGGCGTAGCAGTTGTTCCTGGTGATGCATTTGGTTTAGGCGGTTTTATGCGTATTTCATATGCAACAGCTGACGAAGTACTCGTTGATGCGTTAGCTCGTATCAAAAAAGCTGCTGACTCAATTGAAGGTGTAGACGCTGCTATCGCTTCAATTGAAGCTGAAAAAGCTGCGAAATAATCTGCATTTTGCATAAAAGGGGTTCTCTTGAGAGAACCCTTTTTTTTCATTCACTTATGCATTTTTAGCTTTTTGAGGTCTTACATAAATAACTAATAAAATTCCAAATAAAACCATAAAACTCGATAAAATCACTCGCCCTGTCACACTCTCATTTACAAATAGGCTTCCACCTATAATCGCCAAACATGGCACACTTAGCTGTACTGTACTCGCTGTCACTCTATCAATATGCTTCAAAATCGCATACCAGAGTACATAAGCCCCGCTTGAAGTGACACCACCCGACAAAATCGCTAAGATCCATCCTTGCACGTCAATGTAGCGATCTTGGGCAAGTAATACATTCGCCAACAAAACCATTGGCACAGCTAGCGTAAAATTTGCCAACGTACTACCAATAGGCTGCGTCATATTGCGACCCGCGATGCTGTATCCCGCCCATGCCAAACCAGATATCACCATAATTAGAGCATATCCCCAATCAGGCACATGAGTACCGGGTAATAACAAAACACTGATTCCAGCTAAAGCAATACATAGGCCTATACCACGGTACATGCCAATCTGCTCACCCTGCCAATAGCCATAAAGCACCATAGTCAGCTGTACAACTCCAAACAATAAAAGAGCACCAATCCCAGCGTCGATTTGAAGATAAGCATATGAAAATGCCAAAATATAAACCGCTAGAAAAAATGCGTTTTTTAAACTCCATTGGACTTTGGTTTGAGACGATTTTGAATATAAAAACAGTCCTAATAAAACAACTGCACCACTTGCTACTCGTATGAGGCTAAAAGTCATTGGGTCAATATGTTGGCCTGCCAAAGCCAAACGACACAATACAGAATTCGCTGCAAAACCCATCATTGCTAGTGCAATTTTAAAAAGCATTGTCCTTATGCTCCTGTTATTTTTTATAGTGTATAAGAAGACCCGCTTATCTATCTAATTCATTATGTAACTCATTTAATTCAATTTTTATAATAAAGGAACTTTATATTAATTGGACAAGTTTTTAAGATTCAACTTATCAGTTCAATCTTTAACTATAGAATTGACTTATCGATAACTTAATAATAGGCTAATATCAAGTTCCATTTTAGAACTTTAAGAATTAAAGGACCCCAAAAATGAAAAATCCGATGGAAATGACTGGCCTTGAATTTTTACAAGCAATGGTAGAAGGCCATATTCCACCTGCCAGCATTAGTAAAACAATACCTATGCAACCTACTGAAATTTCAGAAGGATCTGTTACTTTTAAAGCTCAAGCAGATCATAACCATTTAAATCCACTCGGTGGCGTACATGGCGGTTTTGCTGCTACAGTTCTAGATTCAGTGACTGGCTGTGCAGTACATACGATGTTACCTGCCGGTGTAGGTTACGGCACAATCGACCTTAACGTAAAAATGTGCCGCCCTATTCCCAAAAATCAGACTTTAATTGCAACAGGCAATATTATTAATTTAAGTAAAAATTTAGCTATTTCTGAAGGAAAGATTATTGATGAGGAAGGTAAACTGTACGCCTATGCAACAGCAACCTGCATGATTATTCGTCGATAATGATTAAAGGCAGCCTTAAACCGCTGCCTTTTTTATTGAGTCCTCTTGATTATTTGGTCGTTCACAAGTTTTTGCAATCACATACGGCGCCCAAATATTTTTAAGTTGGAGCTCTATAATTTCTTGATGCTCGTCAGACCAAGCTAAAACTTTATTTTTACCCAACAGTAACTCCCCTTCCAATTGAAAAATATATAAATCTTTAGAAGAGTTTAATGGTTTTGAACTTTTTAAAACTTTAAGTAAATTATGCACATTCCATTTAGCGCTAAACCAAAGTTGCAATAAATCACCTAAATATAAATCCTGCTTTTTGAAAGGGTAAGCATTAATCCATGCACCTTCTACAGGTGTGTAATAAGATTCTGATTGATTTAAGATATTTAGATAATTGTGTTGATAGAAATCAAAATTAGAAAAAATAGAAGCGATCGTAAGCGTTTTCATACTTATCTCCGATTTAGCCATTTTAGTGCTGGCAAGTTGGTTTAAATCCACACTGTTTGGATTTCTCCAAACGCTTGTTCTTTTTTGAATCTATCAATTGATTTTTTAAAGTGCAAGTAATTTCTTAACTCATCACTCAACTGATCAAATAAAAAGCATACGACACAAAAATGAAGTAAACATGACAATTTAGACTTGACCCTTCTCAAAATCTCCTTATAATCGCATGCAGATTCTCCCATAGCTCAGTCGGTAGAGCGACGGACTGTTAATCCGCAGGTCCCTGGTTCGAGCCCAGGTGGGAGAGCCAAATACTAAAAAGCCCGCAGCATTAAAGCGGGCTTTTTTTTGCCATAAATTTATCAATAACTATAAAAAATCCTCTATCAGCAGATAGAGGATTTTATTTTCTCTTAGAGTCTTTATTAGATTTAACGCTCTAACCTAACTCTAAAGAATCTATTTTCTTCTTAAATTATTATTCCACTTCAACCACTTTTAAAGGATTAAAAGATTGAGTGGTCGGCATCATTTCAATACGATTAATATTAATGTGTGGCGGTTGTGAAGCAATCCAAGCTACCGTATTTGCAATATCTTCAGGCAAGAGTGGATTCTTTTTATCATATAGACTATTTACTTTATCCTCATCACCTTTAAAACGCACAAGAGAAAATTCAGTACCTCCACACAACCCTGGTTCAATGTTAGTTACGCGCACACCTGTACCAGCCAAATCAGCACGAAGATTTAGACTAAATTGCTCCACAAATGCTTTGGTTGCCCCATACACGTTACCACCCGGATATGGATATGTACCTGCAATTGAGCCCATATTAATAATCAAACCTGATTTTTTCTTTACCATACTTGGCAAAATTAATCGGGTAATCGTAACAAGCCCCTTAACATTGGTATCAATCATCGTGTACCAATCATCCAATTCTGCTTTATCTGCGGGTTCCAATCCTAATGCCAATCCAGCATTATTCACCAATAAATCAATTTGACCGATTTGAAATTCGGCTGGTAAATCAACCAATACTTTATTTATATTTTCTGCGGTATCTGTCATGTCAAATACTAATGGGTAGAATTTTTCACCAAGTTCTTGTTTTAGTTCTTCTAGTTTTTCTGCTCGTCTTCCGCAACCAATAACGTTATATCCTAACTCAATCAGCTTTTTTGAAATGCTATAACCAAAGCCCGCTGAGGCACCTGTAACTAATCCTAACATTCTTATATCCTTAGAAATGATCAACTATTTCAGTTGAACTCATGATGAACATATCAGCCTTTATATTTACACAATATTTATTATTAGCCTAAAAAAATAAAAGTTTTTTTAAAAATTTTAAGAGAAATTAAAATCTAGAAAAAATATATTTATTAAATAATTATATGCATTAAAAAACTAAAAGCAGAACATGCTTACTGCCGAAGAGATAATGTGCACCTAATAAAAAAGTTTACCGTGAAAGGTAAACTTTTTTTATTTTAGACATCCAAGACTAAGCAGGAATACCACTATGAAAACGGAAAGTATCATCTGGTGTTAAAATCAGATTCTTTTCAACTTCACGGATATGATTTATTCGCTGTTGAATATCCTCTTTAGGATCTTTCATTTTTGCAGTTTTCGCCACATCAAGCGCAAGTGCAAGATAGTCTTCAAAATGACGAGATTCTGACTTAAGCAAGTATCGATAATAACGTCCTAACTCATCATCTACACGCGGTGCAAGTGCATAAAAACGCTCACATGAACGAGCCTCTACGAATGCACCAATCACCAGCACATCAATTAAAGCTTCTGGCTCATACGTACGAATCTCTTTACGCAACCCACCTGCATAACGCCCAGCACTTAAACCAGTCCACTCTTGACCGCGCTTAGCCATAAGCTCAAGTACTTGTTCATAGTGAAGCATTTCTTCTCGTACAAGTTGAGCAAGTTTTACTTGTAAGTCAGGAAAGAAGCTATAGCGGAACATTAAGTTCATTGCTGTACTAGCAGCTTTCTTTTCACAATTAGCATGATCTTGCATCAAGATATCTAAATTATTGATTGCCTCATCCAACCATGCATTTGGTGTTTGACATCCTAAAAAGGCCACCACAGGTTGCATTAATTCATCGTAATTGATACTCGACATAACCAACTATCCTGCTGCCTGAATCGCTGTTTTCATATCTTTAACAGCTTGAACCAGACCTACAAAAACACTTTCAGCAATAATTGAATGACCAATGTTTAATTCATGAATTTGTGGAATAGCTGCAATTGGCGCAATATTTTTAAGGTTAAGGCCATGACCTGCATTTACAACCAAACCTTTTGAAGCTGCATACTCAACACCTTTGATAATGCGCTCTAACTCGGCTTGTTGATCTTGCTCCGTTTCCGCATCCGCATATGCACCCGTGTGCAACTCAATCGTAGGTGCGCCACACGCAACTGCTGCATCAATTTGAGCTAAATCAGCATCAATAAATAATGATACATCACAACCAATAGCCGCTAAAGTTTGAGTTGCTGCTTTAACTTTTTCAAAGTTACCTACTACATCTAAACCGCCTTCAGTTGTTACTTCTTGGCGTCTTTCTGGCACAAAACACACGTGCTGCGGCTGAATTTCTTTCGCAAACTCGACCATTTCATCAGTAACAGCCAACTCTAGATTCATACGTGTTTTTAATAATGGACGCATGCGACGTACATCGTCATCTTGAATATGGCGACGGTCTTCACGCAAATGCAAAGTAATCCCCTCTGCACCCGCTTCTTCACAAATAAGAGCAGCTTCTACAGGGTCTGGATAAGTAGTACCGCGCGCCTGTCTCAAAGTAGCAACATGGTCTATGTTTACACCAAGCAATGCAGCCATAAATAAATCCTAATTACGATTGAGTTTGAGTATTTTGAATCCACAATTGTCGACTTTTTAGGGGACGATCTCCTAAAAGCGATGTAATCATTTGACGGTATAGTTTACCTAATAATTGCAATTGTTCGTGAGAAAAATCCTGGCCTTGCTCATAATCCAGCATAGATAAAATTGCTTTACCTGACAATGAAGAACGACTTGCCTGAACAACAGGCGCAAAACCTTCGGTCACCTGAAATTGATAAAACTGGTGAGCCTGTATTGGCTGTTGTTGAGTATCAATTGAGAAATCAATCGCGTAACCCAGCTCAGGAAGTAAAACATGTTCGAACTGGCGCAAAATCTGTCTCAGAAAAAGATCAGGATTTTCGTGGGAAGATAATTGCTGTAATTGAAGCAAAGTTAACTGATATTGTTCAAAAGTTTGTGGCATTGCCTCTTCTAATGGGCAAAGTCTAAGAACAATTTCATTTAGATAAAAACCAGCAAAAAAAGCATCACCAAAAAAGAAAACAGGCTGATTTAATATTTCCAGCTTAGTAAAATTTTTGAGTTCACTTTTACCTGTGGCTTGCAGTCGAATAGGTTGATATTGAGGGGGCGGAGTCTGTCTTAAAATACCATCGACTCGCCCATATTCCTGAGTAAAAAGATGCACAATATGACTTTTTTCACGGTACTTACGGTGATGAATCATATATCCATGGAGGACTTCATTGCGCATCATAAAAAGAATCTATTCCTCAGATTCTTTTTCTTTTTTATCATCCTCATCATCACCGTCAGGAATAACAGCACCTACAACAGCTGCTGTACCTTTAACTACACCTTTAGTAGTTTTATAGGCGATACCTACTGGTACGGTTACAAGCTTATATACACAACCTTGTAACATCAATGTACATCCAACTATAGCGATTAATGATGTAATTGTTTTCATACCAGCATCCTTATCCTTTAGATATCACTATATCCTAAGCTTTTCAGAGCACGCTCATCATCAGACCAGCCACCCTTCACTTTTACCCAAAGTGTGAGCATAATTTTTTGCTCAAACATTTTTTCCATGTCTTTACGAGCATCCATACCAATCGTTTTAAGCTTGGCACCTTTTTCACCAATCACAATGGCTTTTTGACCAGCGCGGTCTACAAAAATCGTTGCATCGATATAGGTACAAGCCGGCTTTAAACGACCAGTTTTTTCATTAACAGTTGCTTCTTCTGTTTTGAAAGATTCAATTTGTACTGTTAAATCATAAGGAAGCTCTTCACCCAACTGACGCATGATTTTTTCGCGAATAATTTCACTTGCCAAGAAGCGTTCAGAGCGGTCAGTAATCTGATCAAATGAATACAATGGTGGTTGGTAAGGAAGGTATTTCTCAATCGTTTCACTCAAGTGTTCTAAGTTTGCACCACGCAAAGCAGAAACAGGAACAATCTCAGCAAAATTCATAAGTTTGGTACGTTCTTGAATCAGAGGAAGAATCTCTCTTTTATCTTCAAAAGTGTCCGCCTTATTAATGACCAAAATAACCGGCATTTCAGCGTTCTTGAGTTTTTCAAGCACTAAATCGTCGTTTTGAGTCCACTTATAAGCATCGATAACGAATAAAACTAAGTTAACGTCACGTAATGCAGAATGAGCAGCACGGTTCATCATTTTATTAATAGCACGCACTTCTTTTTTATGCATACCTGGGGTATCTACATATACCGCCTGCATCTTTTCGCGCGAATCAATACCAATAATTTTATGACGTGTTGTTTGAGGTTTACGCGAAGTAATAGAGAGCTTTTGACCCAATAAATGGTTCATGAGGGTAGATTTACCCACATTTGGACGTCCCACAATCGCCACAAATCCGCTCTTAAAATCCGAAGGGATTGTTACGCCTTTGGAACTAAAAAATTGATCAATCAGATTATTAGGATCTTGGTCTTCATTTGAATCTGGATTGATTTGATCAGAATGCATCGACATGCAGGTTATTGCTCCAATAACTTTAAAATTTCCGCCGCTGCTGCCTGCTCGGCAAAACGACGACTTGAACCCTCACCATAAATCTTCGGTAAACCATCTACCACACATTCCACTTTAAAGTGCTGATGAGGTGCATCACCCTGAATATCTACAACCTCGTAAACAGGGAGAGGTTTTTTACGTGCTTGTAGATACTCTTGTAAACGTGATTTCGGATCTTTGAGTTGATCTGTAGGTTCTATATGGTCTAAATAGGGTATGTACCATTTTAGCACAATATCTTTAAGTAAGTTGAGATCACCACTATCAAGATAAATTGCACCAATAATCGCTTCTACCGTATCGGCTAATATTGACTCACGATGATGACCACCAGATTTCAACTCGCCTGTACTTAATATTAAACACCGACTAAGTTGCAAATCGGTTGCAATCTTACCTAACGCTTCTTGGCGAACTAAGGTCGCACGCATACGCGTGAGACGACCTTCATTTTCATTTGGATAAGCATGATATAGATAATTGGCGATTATCATGCCTAATAATGAATCACCGAGAAACTCTAAGCGCTCGTAATTGTATTTGTGACTCACCGAACGATGAGTCAAAGCTAACTGTAACAATTCAAGCTGCTTAAATTGATATCCGATTCGACTCAGTAAGCGAGGATCACTTAGTTTGAACTGATGTTTTATCAAAACTCTTCTCAAATGTTAAAACTAAATCAATATTGAATAAGAAAGGTTTTCTTACTTCATATTTCTTTTTGACCGTTAGACCTGACTGATTAAACACTTGAGCGATCTCTTTAAAGTGGAGATCACGAATATTGTTCATTTCGAGTCGCTGATCCATTTGTGCTATAAACTTTTGTGGTGTGATCTCAGAAGAGCTTTCTTTTAAAAGCTCTTCTATCTGATTATTAATCAGCCGATCATCCCAATATGCTGGCCAAACTGCAAGTACAGCTTTTACTGCAACTGCAAATATAACCACCCCAAATAAAATTGCTAAATACGAAGTACCCTGTTGTGCCTTACGCATTTCTTTTTTTCCTAATGGTTGTTTTTAATCTATTTTTCCATTTCGGCTAAAGTTAGGAAGGTGTAAACCCGGTTCTTTATGCATCCACACGTAGAATGCTCGTCCTGTTAAGTTTTCTTCAGGAACGAACCCCCAGAAACGACTGTCTGCACTTTGATCGCGGTTATCCCCCATTGCAAAGTAATGTCCTTTTGGTACAGTCACTTCCCAATATAAACCGTCTTGGTTCGCATATTTACCATTTTCAACATAGTTGATAAACGGTGCTTGGCGCGCCACATTTACGCCTTCAAGCTCACGCATCGTAAAGGTATGCTCACCAATCGTCTCTTTATGATAAATAGACGTTGGCGTATCCATCACATCTTTTTCACGACTGAACTGTGTTAATACTTTCGGTACTTTTTGCCCATTAATAATTAATTGCCCATGGTCATAAACAATATGATCGCCAGGTAAACCGATTACACGTTTAATATAGCTAATAGTCGGTTGAGGTGGATAACGGAATACAATTACATCACCACGCTTCGGCTCACCTACATCAATAATTTTTTTATTAACGATAGGTAAACGTACACCATAATCAAATTTATTCACCAGAATAAAATCACCAGTTTCTAGAGTTGGCACCATAGAATCCGACGGAATATTAAACGGTTCATAAAGAAATGAACGAAGTACAAGTACTACAGCTAAAACTGGCCAAAAGTCATAGGCCCATGTAATGACAAAATTTTCGTTCCCGCGTCCTTTATTTGCACGCTGTTTTAATACAAGTTTATCTAACAACCACACTGCAAATAGAATCAGCGTAACTGGAACAAGAATTAAATTAAAATCAAAATCCACATGACCTCACTCGCAGCCTCGCTGCTTGTATTACAGTGGGGGAAAGGAAATTATTCATTTTCCCCACCCTCATTTCTTATCTTTCTACTTTCAATACAGCCAAGAACGCTTCTTGTGGAATTTCAACGCTTCCCACTTGTTTCATACGTTTCTTACCTTCTTTTTGTTTAGAAAGTAGTTTTTTCTTACGCGAAACGTCACCACCATAACATTTTGCCAATACGTTTTTACGCATCGCTTTTACGGTAGAACGGGCAATAATTTGCGCACCGATTGCTGCCTGAATAGCAACATCGAACATTTGGCGAGGAATTAAGTCTTTCATTTTCTCAACCAATGCAATACCACGATGGCGTGCATCATTACGGTGACAAATCATAGCCAAGGCATCAACCTTTTCGCTATTAATTAACACATCAACCTTAACTAAAGCTGAACTTTCAAAACGTACAAAGTTATAGTCTAGCGATGCAAAGCCACGAGAGCATGACTTTAATCTGTCAAAGAAATCCATAACAACTTCAGCCATCGGGATTTCAAATGTAATAGAAACTTGGTTACCCAAGAATTTCATATCTTTTTGTACACCACGACGTTCGATACAGAGCGTCATTACGTTCCCTAAATACTCTTGAGGAACAAGGATATGACATTCAGCAATTGGTTCACGCAAATCTTCTACAGTCGATCCATCCGGCATTTTTGATGGACTATCGATGTAAATCGTTTCGCCTTTCTTGGTTAATGCTTCATAAATTACGGTAGGTGCAGAACTGATGAGATCAAGATCGTATTCACGCTCTAAACGCTCTTGTACAATTTCCATGTGCAGCATACCTAAGAAGCCACAACGGAAACCAAAGCCTAAAGCATCTGAACTTTCTGGTTCAAAGAATAAAGCCGAGTCGTTAATCTGCAATTTTTGTAGCGCTTCACGGAACGGTTCAAAGTCACTCGCATCAATAGGGAAAAGACCAGCATATACTTGCGGTTTAACCTTTTTGAAACCAGGTAAAGTTGCAACGTCTGGTGTAGAAGCAAGAGTAATTGTGTCACCTACTGGTGCACCAAAAATATCTTTAATACCCGCAATAACAAAACCTACTTCACCAGCTTCAAGAATATCTGTTTCAGTATGCTTAGGATTAAATACACCTACAGAAGTGACCGGATGAGTTTGTCCTGTCGATTTAACCAACATTTTGTCGCCCTTGCGGATACGACCTTGTTTAATACGAACAAGAGAAACTACGCCTAAGTAGTTATCAAACCATGAGTCGATAATTAATGCTTGTAATGGTGCTTCACGATCACCTTCTGGCGCCGGAATAACATCGACTAAACGCTCGAGTACACCTTCAACACCTAAACCAGTTTTTGCTGAACAGGTTGGTGCATCTGTCGCTTCAATCCCGATAATTTCTTCAATTTCATGAATTACACGTTCAGGTTCAGCCTGTGGTAAATCAATTTTATTTAGAATAGGAAGAACTTCTAGACCTTGTTCAATTGCTGTATAACAGTTTGCAACTGATTGAGCTTCAACGCCTTGTGCTGCATCTACAACCAGTAACGCACCTTCACACGCAGCTAATGAACGAGAAACTTCATAGGAGAAGTCAACGTGCCCAGGCGTATCAATAAAGTTCAGTTGATATTCCTGACCATTTGGATGGGTGTAATACAGCGTGACAGAAGCGGCTTTAATGGTAATCCCACGTTCACGCTCAAGCTCCATTGAGTCTAAGACTTGAGCTTGCATTTCACGATCTTGTAGACCACCACACATCTGAATAAAACGGTCAGCCAATGTAGACTTACCATGGTCAATGTGGGCAATAATCGAGAAATTTCGTATATTTTTGATATCGACGGATTTTTTAGCTTGCGCCATGGGTTACCTTGAGAAAATATAGAGTGCTATGTAGCTTGTTTTAATACACAGCCAAAGCGGTTAAATAAATTGCGTGAGATTATAACAGATTGCCGATATGAAAAAGATATAAATTCTTTCTTTTAAAAAAGCTTTTTAAACTTCTCAACATAAAAAACTATTTCTCTTTGAAGAGTACTTAAATCAGAACAGTTTTAGCTCGTACTTAAGTAGACTTGCAGATAAATTATTGCCTGTCTCATTAGCTATATGCCCAATCAATTCAAATCCGAGTTTCTGCACAACTTGTTGAGATCGAATGTTCTGTTCAAATATTTCAGCCCAAACATATTTTATTTGTTTTTGGAATAATCTCTCTTGTTTCAAATACTGGATGAGCCCTACTAGAGCCTCTTGCATATATCCCTCACCCCATGCATTAGGATGAAGTTCATAACCAATGACAACCGCAAAATCATCATCACTCTGTTTGATAGTATTTACACCACATGTTCCCAACATAGTTCCATCTTTTTTTAGACGAATAGCATGCCTAAAACCTAGCTGTTGATTGCATTTTTTATGCATTTTTTCAATTAAAGCCCCAGCTTCTTCTAATGAAGTAAAGGCTTTTAAATCATAAAATTCGAGTACGCTTGAATTTGAAAATAAGTCAAAGACAAAATTTTTATCAGCTTCTGTAAGATCACTTAAGATTAATCGATCGGTTTCTATGGAAAATAAATTCTTCAAATTCCAGCCTCTCTTTTTTACTTACTTATCATACGAAACGG
Organism: Acinetobacter sp. 1294243; assembly: GCF_000588015.1. Lineage (NCBI taxonomy): Bacteria > Pseudomonadati > Pseudomonadota > Gammaproteobacteria > Moraxellales > Moraxellaceae > Acinetobacter > Acinetobacter sp. 1294243. The sequence continues at coordinate 134,542 of NZ_JFXG01000003.1, read as the reverse complement.
TAAAATCGTAAGGGTTTATGCTTGAGTCAAGCGGCTTATATGCATGGGTAAAAGTTGGCGACATTCGTTTTGGACGTCCTGTAGCAATTTCAATACATGCCCATTTGGTATTTCCGACAAATAATACGGTCTGATCTGATGGACGAAAAAACACATACTGGCGGAATGAATAAAGTGCATTAATGTCATCTAACCATGTACGTAACACAATTTGTTCGCCTTCAAATGCAGCTTTACGATATTGCACATGATGCTCAACCGCGACCATGGCGTGTTTTAACTCAAGATATTTAGTTACCCCTACTCCCAAAGTTTCAACATGAGCAGCAGCTACATCCTGCATCCATTGAACATACATTACGTTATTTACATGCCCTAATGCATCAATGTGATGTGGCTGCACCTGAATATGTAAATCAAAAATACTACTCACAAATGAACACTCTTATTTATTAACCTTAAAACTGAAATAAGTGTAGGTAGATATCGCTAAACGCTCAAGATAAATAACAAAAACCACCCATTTTCAGGGTGGTTTATTGATTGGATTGGGGATTATTGAATACGTAAACCAAGCATTGCGCGCTGTCCCTGACGAATAATAGCAACACGTGCTACGGTATTTTTCGGCAAGTTAGAAACAACTTTTGCAAAATCCTGACTATTTAAAATTTGGTTATTATTGACTTGAGTAATCACATCGCCCGGAATGATATTCGACAATGATGCTAAACCACCACGGCGAACATCTTGTACATAAATACCACCTTTTACGCTCAATGCATTTTTTTCCGGTTCAGCTAGATCACGAATACTCATGCCTAAAACTGGCCCTTTAGATGCAGCACCTTGTGCACCAGTAGCAGGTGTTTCATCTGGTGCAGTCGTTAAAGTCGCTGAAATATTACGTGTTTTATCATCACGTAACACTTCAAACTGAACGGTTTGATTTGGCTGTACTTTGTTTAATGCATACAGTAAATCACTCGTACGAAGTACAGGCGCACCATTTAATTTTAAAATCACGTCACCCGCTCTTAGCCCTGCTTTTTGTGCAGGTGAGTTCGGAGAAATTTGAGTAATTAAAGCACCTTCAGGTTTTGGTAATTTGTAGGCATCAGCAAGGTTTCGATCAATATCTTGCATCATCACCCCAAGATAAGAGCGTGTTACTTTACCTTTTGTTTTAAGCTGGTCGGCAACATCCATAGCTACATCAATCGGAATAGAGAAAGACAAGCCCATATAGCCGCCAGTACCACTAAATATTCGAGAATTTACCCCGACCACTTCACCATTTTGATTAAATAATGGACCACCAGAGTTACCTGGGTTTAAAGCTACATCAGTTTGAATAAACGGCACCGAAGTTTCACCGCTCATATTTCGTGATTTTGCACTCACAATACCGGCCGACGCAGAGTAGTCAAAGCCAAACGGCGAACCAATAGCTAAAACAGGTTCTCCGACACGTAAACGGTCAACATTTCCTACTCGTAAAGCTGGATAGTTAGTTCCATTTACCTTTAACAAAGCAACGTCTGTACGCTCATCACTACCCACCACGGTTGCATCAATTTCACGGCGGTCATTTAGAGTGATGCTGATACGAGAGGCATTTTCAATCACATGGTGGTTAGTAAGTAGGTAACCATCTTTACTAATAAAGAATGCACTTCCATAAGCTGTCTTTTCTTGTGGACCTTGTTGCTGTGGAATGATGACCTGATTGCCAAAGAAACGTTTTAAAATTTCAGGAACTTGCTGTTGCAACAGTTCATCCTGAGTCATTTTTTTTACGACATTTACACTCACGACTGCTGGACTAACTTGTTCAACAAGATTTGAAAAATCAACAGCAGCATTTGCTTGAACAGCAGCAACTGTAAATACCGCTGCATACATTCCTTGTTGTAAATAGCGAGATTTCATTCGGTGCTCACCCACAATTGGTCTACGAGAATAAGGATAAAACTGTTGTATCACAACGCTTTGAGGTTGTGCGTAACAATATGTTTATTTGTAATACGTCATCACAAGGATTATTTTACGCATTGCAACTTTTTAAGCCAATTGCAATTTTTCTCTGAGTTAGAGCGCTTAAGCTCTTGCCTTTTTAGATAAAAAGGGGTGTCATTAGCGGACGTTTTAAATTGATGCGAATGGACATGCCTAATTTACAGACAATTCACCACTTTGACGTGATTATTGTGGGCAGCGGCGGCGCTGGTTTAAGTCTGGCTTTATCGTTACCAAATCATTTTAATATTGCAGTTTTAGCCAAAGCTGCTCTAACCGAAGCAAGTACCTTTTATGCTCAAGGTGGCGTTGCTGCTGTTCTTGATGAGACTGACTCTATTCAACAGCATATTAATGACACTATGATTGCAGGCGCTCATTTATGTGAAATGGACGCGGTACAACATACTGTAGAAGGCGGCCGCCCTTCTGTTGATTTTCTTTTAAAACAAGGCGTGCAATTTACCTTAGATGAAGATGAACAACTTCACTTAACTCGCGAAGGTGGTCACTCGCAACGTCGCATTATCCACTCTGCTGATGCAACAGGCAAAGCCATTTCAACCACTTTAGTTGAGCGTGCCAAAGAACGTAAAAATATTACTATTTTTGAAAACTATATTGCGATTGATTTAATCACCTCACATAAATTAGGCCATACCGACCAAGCGAATCGCGCTATTGGTTTATATGCATTAGATGAAAATACTGAAAAGGTTCATACTTTCCTTGCACCATTCACCGCGCTAGCTTGCGGCGGTGCGATGAAAGCTTATCTGTACACATCTAATCCAGATATTGCCACAGGTGATGGTATTGCTATGGCTTATCGTGCAGGTTGCCGTGTAGCCAATATGGAATTTAATCAGTTCCATCCAACGTGTCTCTATCATCCTCAAGCACGATCATTTTTAATTACCGAAGCTATGCGTGGTGAAGGTGCTTATTTGCGCCTACCTGATGGCGAACGTTTTATGCTGCGTTTTGATGATCGTGCAGAACTGGCTCCTCGCGATATTGTGGCACGTACCATTGACCATGAAATCAAGCGTCTCGGTATTCGCCATGTATGGTTAGATATTACCCATAAATCACCTGAGTTTATTAAAGAGCATTTCCCTACACTTTATGCAAGATTGCTTGAGTTAGGCATCGACATTACCAAAGACATGATTCCAGTGGTGCCAGCAGCCCACTATACATGTGGTGGTGTTGTGGTTGACTCAAATAGTCAGACGGATATTGAAGGTCTCTATGCGATTGGTGAAACGTCTTATACAGGCTTACATGGTGCAAACCGTATGGCAAGTAACTCATTACTTGAGTGCTTCGTTTACGGTATGAGTGCGGCAAAAGATATCGAAAATAAATTTGATGAAAACTTCAAATTACCCGAAGTACCAACTTGGGATGACTCACAAGTAACTAATCCAGATGAAGATGTGGTGATTTTACAAAACTGGGATGAGTTACGTTCGACCATGTGGAACTACGTTGGTATTGTAAGGACTACTAAACGTTTAGAACGTGCTTTACACCGTATTGAAATGTTAAAACGTGAAATCACCGAATATTATCAAGACTACCGTGTTAGCAAGAACCTGATTGAGCTGCGTAACCTTGTTTTAGTATCGGAAATGATTGTTCGCTGTGCTATGCAACGTAAAGAATCACGTGGTTTACATTACACACTCGATTATCCGGAAACTTCCAGCGAGATTCGTAAAACTGTTTTGACTCCTCCAAATTTTGCAGTAGAACAGCCATTGGTTAATACCGACATTTAAGCTGTTCTTCTACTCTACAAAAAAGTACAGCTCTGGCTGTGCTTTTTTATTTGCTTTGATATTTATGCTCTAGGTGGGATTGAATAAGTCGCAGTCACATGCGCAACAGGTTCATCCAGACCAACTGAATAAATCCAAACCTCACCCACCACCAAACTCTTTCCTACTTTCATGAGTTTACATTCACTACGTAAGTCTTGATTACCCGCAGGTTTTCTTAAAAAATTAATATTAAAGTTGGTGGTTACGGCTAAACCAACAATACCGATCTCACCTAATATCGCAATATATAAAGCAAAGTCTGCCAAAGTCATCATGGTTGGGCCAGATATGGTACCACCAGGGCGTTGATGCCTTTGATCGACATGATAATAAACAACTGCAGCTTTGGGGGTGACTGATTCAATCGTGCAGTGTTCAAGACTTGGGGGAAATTCCTTTTCAAGAAATGCCACGATTTCTTCTTTTGAGCTTTTCATCCTTGTTATTCTTCAATCTATAAATTATATGTAAGATAGCATAAGAAAATAACAAATATTTTCTATGACGTTTTAAATCAGAATTAACGTCATTTTTCACCACTCCCATATTTTTATAAGAGTGGTTCATCCAATTGCTTAACCTAAATATTGCAAAGCCTGTTCAAACACCTGATCAGGACTTTGTGTTGCATCTATTCGCTTAATCCGTTCCGGTTCAGCCTTCCATAAGGTTTCATAACCTTCACGAACCTTAGTAAAGAAGCTTAACTTTTCTTGTTCAAAGCGGTCTAAAGCTCCACGTTCACGTGCACGGTTCATACCAAGTTCAATCGGTGCGTCTAGCCAGAAAGTCACCTCCGGCATGCGTGAAACGAAGTTCTGATTTAAAAGTTGTAATTTATCTTGGCTTAAACCACGACCAGAACATTGATAAGCAAAACTCGCATCGGTAAAGCGATCACTTAATACAATTTTGTTAGCTTCTAAAGCAGGCAAAATAACTTGTTGTAAGTGTTGAGCACGTGCTGCATAAATGAGTAATAACTCGGTATCATGACTCATATTTTCATCATGATTTACCGCCAAAAGCATAGAACGAATTTGCTCAGCTAACGGTGTGCCCCCCGGCTCTCGAGTTAAAACAACTTGTTTGCCATGCTCTTCAAAATGCTGATGAATTTTTCGAATGAGTGTAGTTTTACCTACCCCTTCCGTGCCTTCAAAGCTGATAAACATCTCTTTTCCTTATTTCTTCGATCTCAACACGGATAAATATTCTTGCACTGCTTGATTATGTGCTTGCAAGCTTGCCGTAAATTTATGTCCACCATTACCAGTCGCAACAAAATAGATGTTATTTGAATCATCTGGATGTAATGCTGCTTCAATTGCCTTTTGGCTTGGCAAAGCAATTGGAGTTGGCGGTAAACCATTAATAGTATAAGTATTATATGGTGTTGGAGTACGGAGGTCTTCTCGGGTAATGTTGCCTTTATAGTTATTACCCATTCCATAAATAACAGTTGGATCCGTTTGTAAACGCATACCGAGTTTTAAACGGCGGACAAAAACTCCAGAAACTTGTGTAAGTTCACTGTCTAAACTCGTTTCTTTCTCAACAATAGAAGCCATAATTAATGCTTCATATTTATCTTTATACGGTAAATTCGGCGCACGATTTGCCCAAGCTGTATCTAGAGCTTTTATTTGACGATGATATAAATCGGTCAGAATTTTCTTGTCAGTCTCGCCTTTGGCAAAGAAATAAGTATTCGGCGCGAACAAGCCCTCTGGATGATCGTAAGGAATCCCAAGCGCTTTCATAAGCTGATCATTAGGTAAATCCAATATTGTATTTTTTACATTTTTATCATTTTTTAATGCAGTAATAAGCTGTTTAAAAGTTGTACCTTCAATCACCAAAACACGATTCATCTGAGCATTATCAGCGTCAGATAACATCTCTAATACTTGTCTTACGCTCATCCCTTGTTCAATTTCATACACACCAGCTTTCATGCTGTCATGAATCATAAACTTTTGATAAAGCTTCAATACGATAGGAAAGCTAACTTTATCTTCTTTTGCCAAACGGTCAATAAAACCAGAATAAGTTTCCCCAGATGTAATAGATAACATCTGTTTTTTTCCTTCGATAGGATAAGCCTTAAACAAACTTGACCATAAAATGGCAAACGTAAAAATTAAAACAATAAAAAGGCTAATTAGAACCAATCGCTTAGAAAATTTTGGAGCTTGTTTTTTGTTATTTTTCTTGGCGTTTTTTGCTTTCGCATTCACAGGTGGCTTCGGCATATTAATGAATCTGATTTAAGTTAAGGATATGAAATAAATCTATGCATGCCTGTGTATCTAGCGTTTTCTCGCCTAAATGAGTAACCACTCGCATAGGGTTTAAAGCATTACAAAAGAATAGACTTTGTATTTCAGATACTTCATCTAATTCAATCACACGTACTTCACAGGCAATACCATGGTGCTGCATACGCGCCAGAATTTCTGCCCGCATTACACCGTGGACGCCATTATAGCGAAGTTCAGGAGTAATCCATCTATCATTTAAACGAATAAAACAATTACTACTGACCCCTTCAACAATATAACCTTGTACATCAGTAACTAATGCTTCAGCCCACCCGAGTTGATCTGCTTCTTTTTTTAGCAATACTTGTTCAAGGCGGTTTAAAGATTTAAGCCCCACTAAGCTCGGCATGGTTAAACCTAGAGCCTGATTTAAAACACCGCACTGGATAGAGTCAGGCACAAACGGCTCTAAAGCTTTTGGATAAAACCAGATATAAATATCAGCTTCATGTTTTGGCAGACTATAACCGCGGTCGCCTTCCCCACGACTAATCACAATTTTTAAAGTGCCATTGAGTACGAGGTTCTGCTTTTGCAGTTGCTGCAAACTCAGTTCAATTAATTCAAAATTTACAGTTAAAGACAGTTTTTGACATGCAAGTTTTAGACGTTGCCAGTGCCTTTCTTTAAGCTCAATTTGGTTTTGAAAAACACGAATTGTGGTAAAGCATCCATCTCCATAATGAAAGGCTCGATCTAATAAAGGAATAGTCTCAACGGGTTGCCCATTTTTAAAACACCACATGTTTGCTCCATCCTTTGCTAAAAGCCGTACAACAATACAGCACCTTTCATTTAAATAATAAATGATTGATTTTAAAAAATTATACCCATTTCGTATCTGCTTTTGAAACTTGTTATATATCAAGATTTAAGAATAGTTTATCTCTTTTTATTATTTCTATTTTTTTCATATTAAATTCGTTTTTTATTATTTTTTTAGAATAAAGACTAGCGCTATTCTGCGTTCATGTTTTGAACATTTCATATTTTTTGAGGACTTATCTCATGCGTTTTTCTCAATTAAAAGTCGGGGTTATCGCTGCACTTCTTTCTGTTTCGTCATTTGCAGCCCAAGAATTTTTAAACGTTTCTTACGATCCTACTCGTGAGCTATATACAGATTTCAACAAACAGTTCGGTACTTACTGGAAACAACGTACTGGTCAAGATATTGAGTTTAAGCAATCACATGGCGGCTCTGGTAAACAGGCTCGTGCGGGTATCGATGGTTTAAATGCAGATGTAGTGACATTAGCACTTGCAGCAGATATTGATGAAATTGCTGAAAAAGCAAAATTACTTCCAACCAACTGGCAGAAAAAACTGCCACAAAACTCAACGCCATATACATCAACCATTGTATTTTTGGTGCGTAAAGGCAACCCAAAGCAAATTAAAGACTGGGCTGATTTAATCAAACCAGGTGTAGAAATCATTACACCAAACCCGAAAACTTCTGGTGGTGCTCGTTGGAATTATCTTGCAGCTTGGGCTTGGGCAAAACATCAACCGGGTGGCAATGATGCGAAAGCACAAGAATACGTTCGCCAAATTTATAAGCACACTAAAGTTCTAGACTCTGGTGCTCGCGGTGCGACGACTACTTTCGCTGAGCGTGGCATTGGTGATGTATTACTGGCTTGGGAAAATGAAGCTCATTTAGCTATTCGTGAACAGCCGGGCAAATTTGAAATTATTACTCCATCTCTTTCGATCTTAGCTGAGCCTCCAGTTGCAATTGTGGAGAAGAATGCAGCTAAAAAAGGCAACTTAACCATTGCTAAAGGTTATCTGAACTACTTGTATTCACCTGCTGGTCAAGAAATTGCAGCACGTAACTTCTACCGTCCGCGTAACGCAGCTGTTCTTAAAAAATACAGCAATGTATTTAAACCATTGAAGCTTGTAACAATCGATAAAGAGTTTGGTGGTTGGACAAAAGTACAAAAACAACACTTTGATAATGGTGGTGTTTTCGATCGAATCGTGAAAATCAATAGTGCAGAGAAGTAATTCTTTGCACTAAAGGTAAGGAGAACAGACATGATTCACACTGTAATTGTTCCGGGTGTAGGTGGCAGTGAACATCAGCATTGGCAATCTTGGTTGCAGCGTCAACTCGTGTCTAGTTCTCGTGTTGAGCAAAAAAACTGGGATAGACCTGTATTAAGCGAATGGGTTGAGCAATTCGTTAAAACAGTTCAAGCAGCTCAAGCTCCTGTTCAAATTGTTGCACATAGTTTTGGATGCTTAACGAGTGTAGCTGCTTTGGCTGAGCATCCAGAATTAAAAAGCCAAGTTAAGAAACTAATTTTAGTCGCTCCAGCGAATCCGGCACGCTTTGGGGAAGCAGGGTTTGCTCGCCATAGCTTGACCGACTACAAAGATTATTTTCATCAATTAAAAATTGATGTGCCTGCAACGCTACTCATTAGTGAAAATGATCCATGGCTCGGCTTTTTTGATGCGTTACAACTTGCAAAATCATGGAAGTTAAATCCCGTTAATCTTGGTGAAGTGGGCCATATTAACGTTGCCTCAGGTTTTGGACCATTTCCGGATTTGCTGAACTATTTGATCCCAGAAGATTCGATGTGTAGTCACTCATCTATCGACCCGGTAAAAACACATTTCTCTTTGAAATTTGCTTAATACCAATCTTTATACCTCACTGTTTATCTTTATTTATTCGCTTACTGGTTTCAGCAGGCTTTTCTCTTTGAGGAAATATCATGTCGCAGCGATCCCGAGTGCTGCCTGGGTTTGGTCTATCTTTGGGCTTCACCCTCGCCTATGTGTCTTTTATTGTGCTTATTCCATTAGCCGCAGTCTTTATCAAATCATTTGGAATCGGATGGGACGGATTATGGGAAATTTTAACGTCTGAGCGTATTTTGAAATCGCTTCAACTCAGCTTTAGTTCAGCTTTAATCGCAGCATCTATTAATGTTGTGTTTGGTCTACTTTTGGCTTGGTGTCTTGTCCGCTATAACTTTCCAGGAAAGCGTCTAGTTGATGCATTGGTCGATTTACCTTTTGCTCTTCCGACCGCAGTTGCAGGTATTGCACTGACTTCACTCTATGCACCTACTGGTTGGTTAGGTCAATATCTGGAACCACTTGGTATTCAGGTTGCCTATACGCCTATCGGAATTACGCTGGCATTGGTCTTTATTGGTATTCCTTTTATTGTTCGGACCGTTCAACCGGTACTCAGCGATATTGAAACCGAACTTGAGGAAGCAGCTTCAGCACTTGGTGCAAATCGTTGGCAGACCATTACTAAAATTATTTTACCCATCTTACTACCTGCTCTATTTACAGGCTTTGCTTTAGCGTTTGCTCGCGGCGTGGGTGAGTATGGTTCTGTTATTTTTATTGCAGGTAACCAGCCATTTAAAACAGAAATTGCACCGCTGATGATCATTTCTCGTCTTGAAGAATATGATTATGCAGGCGCAACGACCATTGCAGCAGTCATGTTAGTTCTCTCTTTTATCATCCTATTTGTCATTAACTTACTTCAAGCATGGGCAAACCGTCGTACAGGGAGAAACATCACATGAATTTACATACCGACAGTAATGCACTTGCCTTGAAGTTACAGTCTCGTGATGCAACACGTGAGCCAACTTGGGTACGTTATACCCTCATTACAATCGCACTGATTTTTTTCGTAAGTTGCCTCATATTGCCACTCATTCTGGTTTTCGTAGAAGCATTTAAACAGGGACTTGAAGTCTATGTTCAGGCTTTGATTGATCCAGATACGTTATCAGCAGTGAAATTAACATTACTCACCGCAGCAATTGCAGTTCCAATTAACGTGATATTTGGTGTTGCTGCAGCTTGGGCTGTTTCTAAATTCCAATTTAGAGGCAAGGCTATTTTAACCACGATTATTGACATGCCTTTTTCGGTTTCACCCGTTATTGCAGGTTTAATGATTGTTCTAATTTTTGGTGCTCAAGGTTGGTTCGGCGGCTGGTTAATGGATCATGACATCAAGATTTTATATGCCGTACCTGCAATTGTTTTAGCAACCATTTTTATTACAGTTCCATTTGTGGCACGTGAGTTAATTCCACTCATGGAAGCTCAGGGAACAGAGGAAGAAGAAGCAGCAATTGTACTCGGTGCATCAGGTTGGCAAACCTTTTGGAAGGTCACACTCCCTAACATTAAATGGGGTCTGATTTACGGCGTGATTTTGTGTAATGCCCGTGCCATGGGTGAGTTTGGCGCAGTATCAGTGGTTTCTGGTCATATCCGTGGTGAAACCAATCCCCTGCCACTTCATGTAGAAATTTTATATAACGAGTACACCTTTAGCGCAGCCTTTGCCGTGTCCTCACTGCTTGCCTTCTTAGCTCTTTTAACACTGATTTTAAAAACTTGGTTAGAGCTACATCAAGATAAACCAGAACCACATTCAACTGATTCGTAAGGAATGAAATCATGAGTATTCAAGTTAAAAATATTGAAAAACACTTTGGTGCATTCCATGCGCTTAAAAATATTTCCCTAGACTTTCCAGAGGGTGAACTGGTTGCGCTACTTGGACCATCTGGTTGTGGTAAGACGACTCTGCTTCGTATCATTGCAGGTCTAGAGTCAGCCGATGGCGGTCAGGTTTTACTTGAAGGTGAAGATGCGACTAATGTACATGTGCGTGAGCGTCAGGTCGGCTTTGTATTTCAGCACTATGCTTTATTCCGTCACATGACTGTATTTGACAATATTGCCTTTGGTTTACGCGTTCGCCCTCGTGCAACCCGTCCTTCGGAAGCTGAAATTAAAAAACGTGTCACTCGTTTACTTGATCTAGTTCAACTAGGCTTTTTAGCAGACCGCTACCCTGCTCAGCTTTCTGGCGGACAACGTCAGCGTATTGCTTTAGCCCGTGCTTTGGCAGTAGAACCTCGCGTGTTATTACTCGATGAACCATTTGGCGCTCTAGATGCCAAAGTACGCAAAGAATTACGTCGCTGGTTACGCAACTTACATGATGAATTGCATATCACTTCAATTTTCGTGACTCACGATCAAGAAGAAGCACTTGAGGTTGCAGACCAGATTATTGTCATGAATAAAGGTAATGTTGAGCAAATCGGTTCACCTCGTGAAGTTTATGAAAAACCTGCAACGCCATTTGTGTTTGATTTCTTGGGTCAGGCAAATCGATTTGAAGGTGAACATACGGAAGGTATTATCCGTATCGGTAATGACCGTATTCAATTACCAACAGCAGTTGAGGCACCTCAAGGAAAAGTGATTGCTTTTGCCCGTCCAGATGAGTTACATATTCACTCGCAACCGCAAGCGAATACCATTGAAGCGACTTTTGTACGTGAAATCTGGATTGCTGGAAAAGTAGTGGCCGAATTACAAGACCGTAATGGACGTTTAATTGAAATTGCTCTGAGCAGTGAAGCTGCAAAATTACATGCATTTAAACCTAATCAAACTGTTTGGGTGAGCGCATCTCAATTGCACTTATTTGCAGACCAAGTTGCTTAAGAAATATATTTGGTGAGGAAATATCTTGCGGATCTTTAGACGCTCCTCACCTCTTTTGAGGAAAAGTGTAAATGAACTTTCAACAATTAAGAATTATCCGAGAAACAGTACGCCAAAACTTTAACTTGACGGAAGCATCGGCTGCACTCTACACATCTCAATCGGGTGTAAGTAAACACATCAAAGATTTAGAAGATGAATTAGGTGTTCAACTTTTCGTTCGTAAAGGTAAACGCCTTTTAGGTTTAACTGAACCAGGACAGTCACTTCTTAGCATTGTTGAGCGCATGTTAGTGGATGCTGAAAATATTAAACGACTTGCTGAAGATTTTAATAAGGTTGATGAAGGAACATTAACGATCGCAACTACGCATACACAAGCGCGTTATGTATTGCCTCCAATTGTTAATCAATTTAAGAAATTATTTCCAAAAGTTCATTTGATTTTACAACAAGCTAGCCCTGTCGAAATTTCAGAAATGCTTTTACAAGGCGAAGCGGATATTGGAATTGCAACCGAGTCTTTAACGACTGAAGAAAATCTGGCTAGCATTCCTTACTACCAATGGCAACACAGTATTATTACCCCGCAAAATCATCCTTTAGTGCAGGCGGACAAGGTCACTCTAGAACTTTTAGCTGAATATCCACTCATTACATACCATGGTGGTTTTACAGGTCGATCTAAAATTGATAAAGCGTTTGAAGAAGCTCACCTAGATGCAGATATCGTAATGTCAGCTCTTGATGCCGATGTTATTAAAACCTATGTAGAACTTGGCATGGGTGTCGGAATTGTCAATGACGTAGCTTATGACACAGAACGTGATTATCGTTTAAAGCAAACCAAAACTGATATTTTTGGTGTTAATACGACATGGATTGCAGTTCGCAAAGGTCACCTATTGCGCGGTTATGGTTACGAGTTTATTTCTTTATGCTCACCTGATGCGGATATTAAAGCCCTTAAGAAAATTGCTTACCCAGATGAATAAAAATTAAAATAAATAAAAGCGCTTTTTAGCGCTTTTATTTTATTAAGTACAAAAAAACGAGCCGAAGCTCGTTTTTTTAAGCTTTATTACCAAAAGAAGTTCACACCAACTTTACCAACTGGCAACCATTGATATTTATCGTCGTTACGGATTTTATTTTCTTCAGCACGTAAATCTTTATCAAAGTCAGCACCGTTAACATTAACAAAAGTACCATTTGATTTAAGATTTACTGTTGGGTTACCAGTATAGTAAGCACCTACTTCACCGAATACGCCCCAGTTTTTATTGATTTTAGGTGCAAAACCAAAACCTAAATAAGGAGCGATATCATTTTTATAACTTAATTTACCATCCACTGACCCATTAAAGTTATAATTATTACCATTTACTTTAATAGTCCCATCTTGTGAACGTTTAGTTAGGTCATAATCGTTATCTAAATACGCCGCACCTGCAGCTACATATAAGCCTTGAGCCCAACGGTTAGTACTTGCACCCCATGGGCGAATTTCGGCATTTAAATATACGTTGTTATTATCCATATCAACGTCATATTTAGTACCATTAATTGATAAGTCATCTCTCCAAGAAATGTCACCACCGTTATAACCCAATGCTAAACCTACATATGGGTTTGCTTGCCATAATAAAGCACCACCGTAACCAGTTGTACCTACTTCAGCACGCGCCCCCACAGGAATTAATTGGTTTTTGTCAAATGCGTAGCTGTCATGAACAACAGCTTCATCTGCCATAGCAGCGCCAGCAGCGAATAAAGCTGTTGTGGTGACTAATACACGTAATGCTTTCATAGTTTTCTCCTCAAAAAGGCTCTGTTTTTAATTTATTCATCTTGTGACTGAAATCATAATAATGACAGCTTAGATTCTTTTTTATACAAAAAATGCTAGATTTCTGTTATTTTTTGATACAAATTGAGTTAAATTTTTATTTTCAAATCATTTTTGTGTAAAAAACACTTGATTATCTAATAAGCTTATTTTGATTTATCTCATTTATATCATCAATCAAACGTAACACGTTTTTTGAAAGATTCTTGTCACAAATTAGTGTAAAATCTTTAAAATTTTTTATGGAAGGAAGATCATGTCTCAGCTTTCTACGATCATTGAGCAAGCATTTGAAGACCGCGCAAATTTTACTGCAGCAGATTGTTCAAGCGAAATTCGCCAAGCTGTTGAAGAAGCAATTGCTGGTTTAGATAACGGTACACTTCGAGTTGCTGAAAAAATCAATGGTGAATGGGTTGTTCATCAATGGTTAAAAAAAGCTGTTTTATTATCATTTAAACTGAATGACAATAAACCAATCGAGTCATGTGATCTTCGTTTCTATGACAAAGTTGAAACTAAATTCTCTGGTTGGACTGAAGAGCAATTTAAAGCCGCAGGTGTTCGTGTTGTTCCTCCTGCTGTAGCACGTCGTGGTAGCTTCCAAGCTAAAAACGTGGTGTTAATGCCATCTTATGTCAACATTGGCGCTTATGTAGATGAAGGCACAATGGTTGATACATGGGCAACTGTAGGCTCATGTGCTCAAATCGGTAAAAATGTTCACTTGTCTGGTGGTGTAGGTATTGGTGGTGTTTTAGAACCATTACAAGCTAACCCAACTATTATTGAAGACAACTGCTTTATCGGTGCGCGTTCAGAAATCGTTGAAGGCGTTATCGTTGAAGAAGGCTCAGTCATTTCAATGGGCGTTTTCATTGGTCAATCAACTAAAATTTATGACCGTGAAACTGGCGAAATCCATTATGGTCGTGTACCAGCAGGTTCAGTTGTAGTTTCAGGCAGCTTGCCATCTAAATGTGGTACTTACAGCTTATATGCTGCAATTATCGTGAAAAAAGTTGATGCGCAAACACGTTCAAAAACAAGCTTGAACGATTTGTTACGCGCTGACTAATTTGTTATAACTCTGTTGCGGAGCTTTAATCGCTCCTCATCTCTACGATCAAACTGATCGTAGAGATTTTATTTTTTATATAGTGTGGTATTTCTAGAATGGCTTCCTTACGTTCCTCTGCAATTCCTGTCTCAGACCCTGCGTCCGGTTTACGCATTACCGAGATTTTTTACTCGTTGCAGGGTGAAGCAAATGCCTCTGGCCTACCGACTGTATTTATTCGTCTAACAGGCTGTCCATTACGTTGTAGCTATTGCGATACCACCTATTCCTTTGAAGGTGGCGAGCGTTTTTCACTTGAACATATCATTGAAACAGCTACACAATTTCAAACACCTTATATTTGTGTAACAGGTGGTGAACCTCTTGCTCAGCCAAACTGTTTGATTTTATTACAACGTTTATGTGAAGCAGGTTTTGACGTCTCTTTAGAAACTAGTGGAGCTCTTGATGTATCAAGAGTGGATCCCCGTGTTTCAAAAGTCCTAGATTTAAAGACTCCAACTTCTGGTGAAGAACATCGCAATCTCATCAGTAATCTTGACCATTTAACACCACGTGATCAAATCAAATTTGTGATTTGTAATCGTGAAGACTATGAATGGTCAAAACAACAAGTTGAAAAATATCAACTGCAAACCAAAGTCAGTACCGTTTGGTTCTCCCCTGCCTTTGCGGTTGAAAAAGGTGCTGTAGGCCTGCCACGTCTAGCACGTGATCTGGCACAGTGGATACTTGATGATAAATTACCTGTTCGTTTCCAACTTCAGTTACATAAACTGCTTTGGAATGATGAATCAGGTCGTTAATCACTCAATAAAATAAATCATTCCGAATATGGAGAAAAATATGCGCTCTCGTGCCATTGTTTTACTTTCAGGCGGCTTAGACTCAACCACTTGCCTAGCTTGGGCACAAGCGCGCTATGAATGTATTGCTATTAGTTTTATGTATGGTCAACGCTCAACCACCGAACTTGATGCTGCAAAAGCATTAGCTCAGCGTTCAGGTGTTGAACATCGTGTAATTAATATTGATCTAGCAAATTTAGGTGGATCAGCACTTACAGATCACAACATTGCAGTACCAGAACAGTTACAAGAAGGTATTCCTGTAACTTATGTACCAGCGCGTAACACTATTTTCCTCTCATATGCTCTAGCAGCAGCTGAAGTATTTAATGCTGAAGCTATTGTTATTGGTATCAATGCTGTTGATTATTCAGGATATCCTGATTGTCGCCCTGAATTTATTGATGCTTTTGCAAATATGGCCCGTTTAGCAACTAAAGCTGGCGTAGAAGGAAAACCACTTAAATTTGAAACACCCCTGTTACATTTATCCAAAGCGAATATCATACGTTTAGGGATTGAACATGGCGTAGACTATAGTCAAACGGTATCTTGCTACCAAGCAGATGCTCAAGGACGTGCGTGTGGTAAATGTGACAGTTGCCGTTTGCGTAAAGAAGGCTTTATCGATGCTGGTGTTACCGATCCAACACGCTATATACCGTAATAAGTAGGTAAAATTTATGAAGTTGTTAAAATCAAATCTTATTCTTTCATCTTTATTCTCAGCAGCTGCACTTATGGCTGGTTCAGCTCAAGCAGCTGAAAACCCAGTTCAAGCGGCATATAAAAGCACTAACGTTAAAGGTGCATTAGTTAACGTTTGTAAAGAACAAACTGCTAAAGGCGGCAAGTTAAGTTCATCTGAAGTTAGCAAATTCTGTAGCTGCCAAGTTGAAGCACAAGGTAAAGTGACTGAAGCACAAAAATGGGAAATCCAAAGCGCAATCAATGCGAAGAAAAGCCCAAGTTCTCTAGGATTTGTACAACAACAAAACCGTGATCTTAAAGCATGTTTCGGTCCTCAGTTAACAACTAAGCTTGAAAAGTTAACTGAAGATGCAATGAAGGCAGCTCAACAACAAGCTCCTAAAAAATAAGATTTTAATGTTCCAAATTAAGCCTGCATTTATGCAGGCTTTTTTTATAGCTCTGTTAAAATAACAGCACTTTTGACCAATTCATTTGATGTAAGCCATGCAAGAACAATGGAAAACTAATGCTAACCATAAAAGGTCTATTGTCTCATTTAGTGGAGGCAAAGATAGTTCTCTAGCACTCTACCATGCAATGCAGACAGGCGAAGTGATTGGATTGATCGTAATGCTAGAAGGACAAGGCCAACGTTCTCGCTCACATGCCATGCCTCTTGATATTATTCAAGCGCAAGCTAAAGCAATCGACTTGCCCGTGTTTATGGCTTCATCAAGTTTGAATGAATATGAGGTAAAGTTTATTGAATTACTCAATCAAGCAAAGCAACAAGGAGCCGAGGTACTGGTTACAGGTGATCTTGATATGCCTGAACACGGCTGTTGGCATGATCGAGTAACGCAACAAGTGGGGCTTCAATTAGGAATGCCTCTTTGGTTACGTCCGCATCGTGAAGTTGTTGAAGAATTTATTCAACTTGGATTCAAAAGTGTCATTGTTACTGTGAATCTAAAACTCGGAATGAAGGAGGAGGATTTAGGTAAAACCTTAACTTTAGAATATATCCAAGAGCTTGAGAACCGTGGCATTGATCCATGTGGTGAGGGCGGTGAATTTCATACGACCGTGATTGATGGGCCAATTTTTAACAAAGCAATCCCTGTAAGAAAACTCAATATTGTTTATCATGAGGAATACGCTTTTTTACCACTTGAATTAGATCAAATTTAACTTTTAAAGGATAAGAAATGTCTGAGAATATTCAACTGCCAAATCAGGTGTTCCCTACTACACACGGCGAAGTGAACTTGACCGAAGTCGAAAATGAATGGCTAATTATTTACTTCTATCCTAAAGATTCAACACCAGGGTGTACAACACAAGCAGTGGGTTTTTCTTGTTTGAAAGATCAGTTTGATGCTTTAGGTGCCCGTATTTTCGGTATTTCACGTGACTCGGTAAAAGCCCATCAAAATTTTACAGAGAAGCAAGCACTTACTATTGATCTGATCAGTGATAAAGAAGAAATTCTTTGTAATCACTTTGATGTGATTAAAGAAAAGAATATGTATGGTAAAAAAGTCATGGGTATTGAACGTTCTACTTTTATTTTCCATAACAAAACTTTAGTTAAAAGCTATCGCAAAGTTAAAGCAGCTGGGCATGCAGAGCAAGTTCTAGAAGACTTAAAAGCTCTACAAACAGCTTAATAAACTTAAGAAACAAAAAGCGGGCATGATGCTCGTTTTTTGTATATGAACAAATTACTTACTCCTTTACTTTGGCGTATGATAAAGACATTAGAATAATTCACGCTAAGGTATTTACATGAGTCTGCTCAAAGTTTGTAATTTACTGTCTAGTGGTCTTGTTATTTCTGCATGCTCCGTTAGTTCATCCAGTATGCCGCCCTCAATTACACCATCTACCACACAAGTTGAAACTCCACCTATAAAAATAAGTTGCCAAGATTTACAAAACCCTGCCTATCAACAAACCGTACTTAAAATAATTAATCAGATTCGCCAGCAATCACGCCAATGTGGACAACAACATTTCGCTGCAACCAGACCATTAAGTTGGAGTAATAATTTATATAAAGGTGCACTTTCTCATAGTGAAGATATGGCAACACACAACTTTCTCGGACATGTTGGCTCCACGGGACTAGATTTAAAATCACGTTTGAAAATTTATAATACACTCGGTAAAGCCAATGGTGAAAATGTCGCGAGTGGACAGAAAACATTAGATGAAGTGATGTCTAGGTGGCTGTCGAGTCCCCTACATTGTAGTAACCTAATGAACCCTAAATTTACAACCTATGCAATTGCTTGTGCTTCTGATCAATCTGTAAAACAAAAGAGCTATTGGACTCAACAATTTGGTACACGTTAAAAGGAAAAAAGATGCAATCAGGTTCGATCACCCCTATTTTAAGAATTTTTGATGTCGAGTTAGCTCAATCATTTTATCTTGAGTTCTTAGGTTTTCAGCTTGATTGGCAACACCAATTTGAAGACAACTTTCCGTTATATTTACAAATTTCTAAAGATGATTGCGTTATTCATTTATCCGAGCATTTTGGAGATGCGAGTCCTCATAGCGCGATCCGTATCTATTGGGAACATATCTATGAGTTGCACAGTGAACTAAGCCAAAAAAATTATAAATTTTCTAAGCCTCAAGTTGAAAAAACAGATTGGGAGACACTTGAACTCAGTATCACCGATCCTTTTTCTAACCGAATTATCTTTTGGGCAGATGCTTAATCGATATATATTTATTCAAAATCATCGAGATTAGAACGATCATCTTCTTCAAAACGTTGTTGCAACTGTTGATAAGTGCGTGTTTTTTTAAATTCATCCAAAAATTGAATAGTTCCTACAGGGAAAAATTCCGTTTGGATTTCACCACGATAATAAGCTTCACGCATTGGCGTTGCCGAAATTGAATCTTTTAAACTATCTAGTTCAACCATAATCCACTCAGGAAATAGTCGTAAATAATATGAAGACTCATCCTTAAAGTGTCCAATCAAACCAACTTTTGAGTTCGGTTCAATTACGCCATTCACTAAAAATTTGACTTGTTTGACCCATTTTTCGTCATTATAAACATCTACTACATGTACAAAACGAATGCGTTTTTGCTCTTCTAACGAGAAATTTGACAAGATCATTTGCTCGCGCTCTACTGCTAAGAACGGATTTTTAATATTACGTTCCATTTGAGCAGAACCTAATGCCAAAACGACATAGTGGCTTTGTTGTAAGGCAATTTCAATTGTCTGCATATGAGCTAAATGAAATGGTTGAAAACGCCCTATAAAAACGAGATAGTCAAATTTATACATAATTAGATTTTCACTTTTTATGAACTCACCAGTTAACCGCATTACAAAAAATATGCGCCATAATGAGAACCTAAAAATTAACAACGTGGTTTAAAGCAAGGATAGTACGATGACACTTAGCTGTATTCAACAACCTCATCAACATTTACACGCAAATTTAGAAGGTGGCGTACTCACCTTAGCCATAAATCGCCCAGAAGCAAAAAATGCACTGTATGGCGAACTTTACTTATGGATTGCCAAAGCACTTGATGAAGCTGATCAAGACAAAGATGTACGTGTAGTCGTTCTACGTGGTGTAGAGCAAGACTTTACCGCTGGTAATGACATGAAAGATTTTATGGGTTTTGTACAAAATCCTAATCTAGGCCCAGCAGGTCAAGTTCCTCCGTTTGTACTCCTTAAATCTGCTGCTAGATTATCGAAGCCGCTTATTATTGCAGTAAAAGGTGTGGCTATTGGTATTGGTGTTACGATTTTATTACATGCAGATTTAGTTTTTGCTGACAATACCGCCCTTTTCCAAATTCCATTTGTAAGTCTTGGCCTTTCTCCAGAAGGCGGTGCAAGCCAACTATTGGTTAAACAAGCGGGTTATCACAAAGCAGCTGAACTTCTATTTACTGCGAAAAAATTTAATGCAGAAACCGCAGTACAAGCAAGCTTAGTGAATGAAGTTGTTGAAGATGCTTATGCATCTGCTCAGGCAACCGCTCAACATTTAGCAGCTTTACCACTTGCCTCATTAAAACAAACCAAAGCCTTGATGAAACATAATTTAGATCAAATTATTGAATGTATTGATCATGAAGCTGAAATCTTTATGCAACGCGTTCAATCTCCAGAAATGCTAGAAGCTGTACAAGCATTTATGCAGAAACGTAAACCAGATTTCTCGCAGTTTAATTAAAAATCAATTTCTATGATTTGAATAAACTCAAAGGCAGGCTCTTCATAAGGATGGCTTGCCTTTAATGCTTTTGCCACAGCCTTTGCATTTTCTTCAATTACAATTGTTTCAACTCGCCACTCATCTACTTGCTCAAGTTCACCCAGCTCTCCGATATAAGGATCTGCACCTTTGACTGGTTTAAATTGCCCTATTCCTTTCACTTGCCATGCGCAGTTTTCGTAATTACCGATACCCCCCGCACCAGCAGAAAAAATAGCTTGTTTAGTCGACTCAAGATGTGAATCAGGCACGTAATAAATCAGCTTTAACATAAGTAGAATGACTCAAAACTAGTAAACTTGCTTTAAATCATACCGTTAAAAAAGCTTCTAAATCAAAGTCAGCTCATCATTACCAAATAATTTGCTCCAATAAAGAGGATTTGAATGGCAAGCGCCAAGCCAAACAAGCGCCAGCCCTTATCTTTGGTATACATTGTTCTTATGTGATACTTATTTTTCATCATTTTGATCTCCGATTTTTATCGTTGTTACAGAGAAAGCAAAAATTGATCCAATTTTGAACAAACTATAAAGTGTTAAATAGCCGAATGTCTATAGGCTTATAATTTTTCTAAAATGCTTAAAAGAGCTACACTCATTTATATGTAGCTCTTATTCTGAACAAAATTTTAAATTTCAGTGTGATAGCTGCATCTTTATAATTTTAAGCATTCGATTTCTTTAAATATCTGTTCTCATATATTGTCATCATAAATGCTAAACCACATAAAATGACGAAGCCGCCAGTCATTGGTATTAATGTACCGTTATATAATTGCCCAATAATAGATGCCAGAATAAGTGACAAAACGGAGGATGCTGCACCAATAATGGCCGATGCCATACCTGCAACATGCCCCATCGGTTCCATTGCAATTGCGTTTAAATTTCCAAATAAAGTTCCAAATAATAAAAATAAAATGCAGGCATAAAGCATAAACATCCAAAATGAAACAGCCACACCTAAAAGTTGAATTCCTAAGAAAACTAAAGAAATTAGGCACAAACCTAGAAAGCCGTAAATACAGATTGGACGCATACCAAACTTCATGACAATTTTAGAATTTGTAAATGAAGCGATTCCCATCACACCTGCAAGCACAGCAAAATAAGCACTAAACTCTTGCCCTGTTTTACCAAACTGCTGCATAAAAATTTGCTGAGAAGTACCTAAGTAACCAATGAATCCACCAAAGCAAAAACCTGCACATAGCAAATAGCTCATGGTAGTTTTATTACTTACAACTTCTTTAAAGCCCTCTTGAAATGCTTGTAGGCGCATAGGTAAACGATTTTCGGGAAGCAACGTCTCTTCCAAACGTAAAGCAACCCATGCCCCCACAACTGTGGCATAGATCATATATAAAACAAAGATCTCACGCCAACCAAAGAAATGGATAATGAGCTGTCCCAAACTTGGTGCAATTGCTGGGGCAACCATAAACACCATCATAATTAAAGACATGATGCGGGCCATTTGAGCCCCACTGTATTTATCCCTAACAATTGAAATAGAAGCCACGTAAGGACCTGATACACCAACCCCTTGAATAAAACGTCCAACTAAAAACCATTCAAAACTTTGTGTTGTAAAGCACAACAAACTTCCAAGAAAGTAAATAACAATTCCAGTGAATAAAATACGTTTACGGCCAATTGCATCGGATAGAGGGCCAGCAATCAGTTGACCAATCGTCATACCGGAAAAAATACCAATAATGACCCACTGTGTCTGATTATTATTTTTTAAGTCAAAAATTCGTCCGATTTCGCCCAAAGCAGGTAGGACTGCATCTATTGAAAAAGAAACAATAGACATGAGCAATGCCATTAGAAGTGCAAATTCATGGAAATGGATTTTTGATTTCATTTTTCTTCTCTCAATTTTTTATATTAAATGAAAAATTATCTTCCTTTCTGAAACTCCCAAGTTGAAAATAAAAATACAGCCATCGTACCAGCTAAATTAACTGCAAGTTCAGCATGTCTTGAAGCTGGTCTAAAGTTTATTTTACCTTGACCATGAGCATCACTTATTCGATTTCGCAGAGCCCCCAACCCTTCAATAACAGAAGTACAACCACCTAAAATTTGTTTAAATACCGATTGAGTATGGTCAGAAGGTGCTATGTTGAGTTGTTTAGCTGTTAATCTATATAAATGGTTCAAATCAGGTGTAGTTCCATAATCCACATTTTTATCATCAAGGATATATTTACAAGTTGATTCTAAAAGTGTACGAGCAATTGTAATAGCACCTTCAGGATCATCTTGACGACGCTCCAGTGCTTTTTGCCATGTCAAATGAATATATTGCGAATCAATATTTTGGATAGCTGCTTTAATTACAGTATCAGATGGTGAAATATTAATTTTTTCTAACTTCTCAAATAATGGTTGAAATGATTTCCAAATAAAATCTCTCCTCTCAGCATAAGTTCCATATTCAAATTTAATAAACTGCCAAAATTGACTTAAATTTCTACAAGTTACTAAATATCTTGGGACTAATGAACTATCAAACCCATTAGATAAAATTTGATGCCTTAACTTCTGATACTCAATGTCATTTTCACTCCCGCCTGTAGCATGTGAAATCAATAAATTTTGTAATGTTTCTAACGTTATGAGTAAATTATCCATTTTCCAATTATTAGAATTAAAAGTTAATCATACTGAAAAATTTCTCTCTTTTAATAGTTAAATACGACTAAATACACATTAAAAAGCCCCTTTCGGGGCTCTTTAAGTAATAAATTTTATTAACCAATAAACTTACGTGCGTTACGGAACATACGTAACCATGCACCATCTTCAGTCCATTCTTCTGGACTCCAAGAGTGTTGAATTGCACGGAAAGTACGCTCTGGGTGTGGCATCATGATCGTTGCACGACCATCTTTAGATGTTACACCAGTAATCGCTTCCGGCGAACCATTCGGGTTCAATGGATAATGTTGAGTCGGGTTACCATGGCTGTCAACATAACGCAAAGCAACTTGATTCGCTGCATTCAAGCCTGCAATATCAGCTTCACTCGCAACTGCACGACCTTCACCGTGTGCTACAGCAATCGGTAAAATCGAACCTTCCATTCCATTAAGCAATACAGAAACAGATTTTTCAACACGAACGTTTACACTACGAGCTTCAAAAACTTCTGACATATTGCGGTGGAAACGTGGCCAATGTTCAGCACCTGGAATAAGTGGCGCTAATTGTGACAACATTTGGCAACCATTACAGATACCTAAGCTAAACGTGTCTTCACGATGGAAGAATTGTTCAAACTGATCACGTAATTTCGCATTGAACAATACAGATTTTGCCCAGCCACCACCAGCACCCATTACGTCACCGTAAGAGAAACCACCACAAGTCACTAAACCTTCAAAATCACTTAGGCTAACGCGACCAGCAAGTAAATCACTCATGTGCACGTCAACGGTATTGAAACCAACCTTATCAAAGGCTGCTGCCATTTCAATATGACCATTTACACCTTGCTCACGCAAGATCGCCATATTTGGGCGACGTGTATTAATGAACGGTGCTTCAATAGGTTCATTCAAGTCAAATGTTGGTTTAGCAATTAAGCCTTGATGTGATTTATCTGCAATTAAAGCAAATTCTTGGTCAGCAGTTTCAACGTTATCACGTAAACGTTGGATCTGATGAGATACTTCAGACCAAGCTTGTTGCAATTCTGCACGCTCTAGAGTCAAACCGTTTACAGATAATTGATCTGTGTTGTTTACACGACCAACTACAGCAATTGCATCTTTTAAGCTAGAAGCAGCAACTTCTGCTTGTAAAGCTTCCCAATCAGCTGCTTTGATTTGAACAACTGCACCAATTTCTTCAGCAAACAAACTTGCTGGAGTTTGATCTTCTAATGCAACACCTAAACGTGCAGCAAACATCATTTCAGCAACAGTTGCGAGTAAACCACCATCACCAATGTCGTGATAAGCTTGAATCAAGCCACGGTTGTTCCAATCTTGAATTAAAGCAAAGAACGCTTTGAAATCATCAAAACTATCAACGTCTGGAGTGATTGAACCGATTGCTTTATATACTTGCGCAAGAATCGAACCACCTAAACGGAACTGGCCTTTAGATAAATCAATACGTACAAGTACTGAATCTTCTAAATTCTTAAGTTCAGGTGTTAAAGTTTTACGAACATCCATTACTGGAGCAAATGCGGTAATTACACCAGTCATTGGAGACGTTACAGCTTTATCTTCGCCGTTGTCATTCCAAGTGGTACGCATTGAAAGTGAGTCTTTACCTACAGGAATCGCAATTCCTAAAGCTGGACACATTTCCATACCAATCGCTTTTACACCTTCGAACAACGCTTGGTCTTCACCTTTTTGACCAGCAGCAGCCATCCAGTTTGCAGAAAGTTTGATATCGCTAATTTGTTCAATGTTTGCACATGCAATATTAGTAATTGCTTCAGCAACTGCCAAACGAGCAGACGCTGCTGGATTTAACAATGCAACTGGTGGACGTTCACCCATAGCCATTGCTTCACCAGTGAAGCCTTGTAAGCTTGTAGTCGTCACTGCCGCATCTGCAACAGGAATCTGCCAACGACCAACCATTTGGTCACGCGCAACCATACCAGTAATTGAGCGGTCACCAATGGTGATTAAGAATGATTTAGAAGCAACTGTAGGATTTTTCAATACACGGAAAATCGCATCTTTCAAATCAACTTTTGAAGCGTCAAACTCGTTACCTTTACGCTCAATTGTTTCATAAGAACGTTGCATACGCGGTGTACCACCAAGCATTACTTGCATTGGGATATCAACTGCATTGTTTTGGAACAATGGATCTTCAACAGTTAAATGACGTGCTTCTGTTGCTTCACCTAACACGGCAAATGGACAACGTTCACGAGCACAGATTGCTTCGAACTGTTCTAAAGACTCTGGACGAATTGCAAGAACATAACGCTCTTGTGCTTCGTTTGACCAGATTTCCATTGGGCTCATGCCCGGTTCTAATGAAGGAATCTTACGAAGGTTAAGAACTGCACCCAACTCATGGTCATTCACAAGTTCAGGCATAGCATTTGATAGACCACCCGCACCAACGTCATGTACAGAAACGATTGGGTTGAAGTCTTCTAAGCGCCAGCATGTATCGATTACTTCTTGGCAACGGCGTTCCATTTCTGGATTTTCACGTTGTACAGAAGCGAAATCAAGGCTTTCACCCATTGTACCGCTATCTACAGAAGATGCTGCACCACCACCAAGACCGATTAACATTGCAGGGCCACCCAATACAATGAGCAAGTCACCAGGTTGAATCGCATCTTTTTCTACATGGTCAGGACGAATGTTACCGTAACCACCAGCGATCATGATTGGCTTATGGAAGCCCTTCACTTCACCATTTACATTTTGTTCGAAAGTACGGAAATAACCATTTAATGCAGGACGACCGAATTCGTTGTTAAATGCCGCGCCACCTAATGGACCTTCAATCATGATTTGTAATGGCGATGCCATACGTGAAGGTTTACCGTAGTTTTCTTCCCAAGGTTGTTCAAAACCAGGAATATTTAAGTTAGAAACTGTAAAGCCTGTTAAACCAGCTTTTGGTTTACCACCACGACCAGTTGCACCTTCATCACGGATTTCACCGCCTGAACCAGTTGCAGCACCAGCAAATGGAGAAATTGCTGTTGGGTGGTTATGAGTTTCAACCTTCATTAAAATATGAGCTGCTTGGCTCTTATATTTATAAACAAAGTGACCATTTTCATCCGCTTTTGGATAAAAACGCATCGTGTCATAACCCACAATTACTGAAGCATTATCTTTGTATGCAGATAAAACATCAGTTGGTGATTCTTTGTAAGTGTTTTTAATCATTTGGAACAATGATAATGGTTGTTTTTCACCATCAATTGTCCATTCAGAACCGAAGATTTTATGACGACAGTGTTCAGAGTTCGCCTGTGCAAACATCATCAATTCGATATCATTTGGATTACGACCAAGCTTACCGAATGCTTCTGTTAAATAATCAATTTCTTGTTCAGATAACGCAAAACCGAACTCATTGTTCGCTTTAACCAAAGCTTCTTTGCCTTGACCCAAGATATCAATTGAATTTAATGGTTTTGGAGCTGTTTCTGAAAATAATGCTTTTGCATCTTCAATTTGAGCAAAAACTGTTTCTGTCATACGGTCGTGAAGTACTTGTTTAACTTCATTCGTAATTTCAGTAACGCCTTTTAACGTGAATAAAAGACCACGTTCTAAACGGTGTACTGGCGTATTACAGTTTTTGAAAATATCAGTTGCTTTAGAAGACCAAGGTGAAATAGTACCCACACGTGGTGTAACTAAAATCTGAATCTCATCACTTGCAGATTGACGAAGTTCAAAAGACTCACCGTCATTCAATAATTGCAAAGCAGATTGATGTTGCTGCTCGTTGAGCGCTTGATCAAACAAATAGACCCATTGGCTGTCAAAAGATTGAACAGAACTAATTGACGATAAACGTGTTAATAGTTGAGCTTTCTTAAAAGAAGAATGTGCTGCTGCACCGGCCACGATAAACATGTTGATTTTGGCTCCACGGGCAGGTCTTGTGAACCTTACCGCAATGTGACTTTAGAGAGAGCGCATATTCTACTGCTTCTTGGTAAAATCAGCTAGATGTAGAATCAGTATTCTGTAACCTAATTCTGCAAGAAGTGATTTGTTTTTTGTTCAAAATCATTTTTTTAGTCATTCCTGCTAAAAATAAATTGTTGCATGTTTATTCAATAACATAATAAAACCCGAACTAAGACAAACTATGTCGCACCAAGCTAGTGCTTTTAAGTTTTTTTTGGCATGATCAGGTTTTATAGTTTTGAATAATGATAAATGGAACAAATGCGTTGGTTAGAACTGCTGTCTGCAGTTCGTTTAGGTAGCAAAAAAAGTAGTACAGAACTGGCTCGTAGCCCATTCCATAAAGATTATGACCGCATTATATTTTCTCAAAGTTTTCGTCAGTTAAACCGTAAGACGCAAGTTCACCCTCTAGCACAGCATGATGGCATTCATACCCGCTTAACTCACTCCCTTGAGGTTTCCTGCATTGGTCGCTCAATGGGCATGCTTGCCGCAGAAAAAATAAAAGACGAATTCCCCGTTTGGATTTCCCCTGCCGATGTCGGGGCAATTATTCAGGCAGCTTGTCTGGCCCACGATATAGGTAATCCCCCTTTCGGACATGCGGGTGAATACGCAATTCGCGAATGGTTCGATGATGCTTCACATGATGATTTTTTAAAGAAACTAAGTCCCGAAGAAGAAGCCGATGTACGTCAGTTTGAAGGTAATGCTCAAGGATTACGTTTATTAAGTCGCATTGACTATCATCCAAATGATGGCGGTATGCGTTTAACTTATGCAACTTTAGGTGCTTATCTAAAATATCCATGGCTTTCAAAAACAATTGCTTCGCAGGGTGACCGCCCTTCCCATCAAAGAGCAAAGTTTGGTTGTTATCAGTCTGAAAAAGAAATTTTAAAACAGATTGCTGAACAGCTCGGGCTGATTCAACTCGGTGAATATCATTATTGCCGTCATCCACTCACCTACCTGCTAGAAGCTGCTGATGACATTTGCTATGCATTAATTGATTTAGAAGATGGCATTGTCTTGAATATGCTGAGTTACCAAGAAGTTGAACCAATATTCCTAAATCTTATTGCCGACTATGGTCAACCTGAAGAGTTATCTCATCCAAACAGTACATGGCAACAAAAGATCTCAGCATTACGCGGCCGCGTTATGAAACGTCTTGTTGATGAAGTCACTACGGCTTTTGCCAAAAATCACTACGAAATCATTACAGGTCAGCTTAAAGGCAATCTTTTGCAATATTGTTCGCCAGATATTGCAATTGGTATCGAAACTGCCAAAAATCTGGCACGTGATAAAATTTTTGAGCACCCGCAGAAGTCTGGTTTAGAAATTATTGCGCACCAAAGTTTACAAACGATTTTAGATGCATTTGTACCACTCACAACTCCGCATAAATCTTTAAGCTTTAAAGAACAACGTTTAATGTCTATCCTTAATCTATATGGTGCTAACTTTAGCAATAATCACTACAGCAATATCATGCAAGTCCTCGATATTATCAGTAAGTTCTCAGATCATCAGGCTTATAGCTTGGCGCAAGAGCTACAAGGCAATAAAATAGGTTTGTTTTAAGCTGGCTTGATATAGAAAGAAATAAAACTAGTGTCGTTTTCAATTCATTTTAGAACGACCAGATTTACAGTTATGAATAAGTGAAATTACGCTATGATCGGATGTTTAATTGGCGAAGTGTTTGCCCTAGAAGCCCCTACTGTCTTACTAAATGTGAACGGTGTGGGTTATGAAATTGATACGCCACTTTCAACATTTTGCCAATTACAAAAAGGCCAGAAAGTTACGTTATGGACGCATTTGGTTGTTCGTGAAGATGCTCAACAACTCTACGGTTTTAGTGATGCTCAAGAGAAAACAATTTTCCGCACCTTATTAAAAGTAAACGGTGTCGGTCCGAAAATGGCATTGGGTATTTTATCGACGCTAAGTGTTGAGTTATTGGTTCACACCATTGAACATGATGATATTAATACGCTGGTCAAAGTTCCAGGGGTTGGCAAAAAAACAGCTGAACGTTTAATGATTGAACTCCGTGACCGTTTCAAAACATTGGCTCAAGGCACTTCAACTGTGGCGACCATGCCTCAAATTCAATTTGCTGCAAACTCTCCTGTTGCAGAAGCAGAAGCTGCTTTGCAATCTTTAGGTTATAAGCCACTTGAAGCACAAAAAGCTGTTGCTGCGGTTAAAGCCGATTACACAGAATCAGCCGATATTATTCGCGCTGCTCTCAAATCCATGATGAAGTAAAACACTTATGCAAGACCGTCTAATCAGTGGAATAGAAAAACCTGAAGATCATTTTGATCGGGCTATTCGCCCAACTTCTCTTGCCGACTATATTGGGCAACCAGTCGTACGCGAGCAAATGGAAATTTTCATTGGCGCTGCTCGTGGTCGTGGTGAAGCTCTCGACCACACACTGATTTTTGGTCCGCCCGGCTTAGGTAAAACCACACTAGCTAATATTATTGCACGTGAAATGGGTGGCAACCTCAAATCGACTTCAGGGCCTGTCTTGGAACGTGCAGGCGATTTAGCGGCAATGCTGACTAACCTTGAAGAAGGCGATGTTTTATTTATTGATGAAATTCATCGTCTTTCACCGGTGATTGAAGAAATTCTGTATCCAGCGATGGAAGATTACCAACTCGACATCATGATTGGTGAAGGCCCTGCTGCTCGTTCAATTAAACTCGATTTACCCCCTTTTACACTCGTCGCTGCGACCACACGTGCGGGCTTACTGACCTCACCATTACGTGACCGCTTCGGTATTGTGCAACGTCTTGAGTTTTACTCTGTAGAAGACTTGACTCACATTGTGTCGCGCTCTGCAAACTTAATGGATGTACCCATTACAGTTGAAGGCGCAGAAGAAGTAGCACGCCGATCACGCGGAACACCTCGTATCGCCAACCGTTTATTACGACGTGTTCGTGACTATGCCCAAGTGAAAGGCACAGGCGAAGTGACCCATGAAATGGCACAGCGTGCGCTTGATATGCTCAATGTTGATAAAGCTGGCCTAGATACCCTAGACCGACGTTATTTGAGCATGTTACTCGAGCGTTTTGATGGTGGCCCTGCTGGAGTTGAAGCGCTTGCAGCAGCGATGGCTGAAGACAGCGGTACGCTTGAAGACGTGATTGAACCTTATTTAATTCAACAAGGTTATGTCATGCGTACTGCACGAGGTCGGATTGCAACCAACCAATCTTATTTACAGTTTGGAATGACACCACCCGAGCCTAAAAACTAATCAAAGGAAGAGAATTTTCTCTTCCTTTTTTAATTTAATCTCTCTATCCAATTAAAATAATAATTGTCTTATCAATAAATTAGTCACTCTATACCTTTTAAGTCTTTCTTTATACCTTATTGATTTTTTAATATTTTTAAAAACTGAATTATAAGAAATCTAGATAGCAAATCTTATGAACAATAATATTTTTAGGATAAGGATATGTACAAAAAAGCCGCTTTGATTTTTCCACTCGCTTTAATGAGCCAGCTGAGCCTAGCAGATTGGGTAAAAGATGCTGCACAACAAAATGAAAATCAGGTAATTCAATTAAGACAACATATTCATGAGCATCCTGAACTTGGCAATATGGAATTTAAAACATCTGCACTAGTTCAAAAAGAATTAAAGTCCTATGGCATTCAAGTCAAAACAGGTTATGCGAAAACAGGCGTTATTGGTATTTTAAAAGGGAATAAACCCGGCCCTATTATTGCACTTAGAGCCGATATGGATGCACTACCTATGGAAGAAAAAAGTGGTGTTCCCTTTGCGAGTAAACAAAAAGCAATTTATCAAGGTAAAGAAACTTATGTGATGCATGCCTGTGGACATGATGCACACACAGCAATGTTATTAGGTGCAGCAAAAATTCTGGCTGCGAATAAAGATAAAATATCGGGTACCGTTGTCTTTGTTTTTCAACCCGCTGAAGAAGGGGGAGCAGATATAGACAACTTTACGCAAGGTGATCAAATCGGCTCAAGAAAAATGATCACAGATGGCGCATTTAGAGATTATAAACCCGAGGCTATTTTTGGAATGCATGTCATATCTGGTATGCAAAGTGGGCACCTTTATTATAAAGATGGTGCCATTTTAAATAGTGCAGATCACTTGCGTATTCAGGTCAACGGCAAGCAGGTTCACGGCTCAACCCCTTGGTTAGGTAGAGATCCGATTTATGCATCGGCACAAATGATTAATAATTTACAGAGCCTTATTAGTCGAAGAACTGATCTCACCCAAGGCATGGGCGTTGTCAGCATCGGTAACATTCAAGGGGGTACGGCAGGAAATGTGATTCCTGAACAGGTCAATATGATCGGTACTATTCGTTCTAATAACGAACAGATACGGGCAAATATCTTAAAAAGTTTACCTGCCATGATAGAGCATAACGCTCAAGCCAATGACGTGACCGCCAAAGTTGAAATTGCTCCTTACGCTCCAGTAACCATGAACGACAAAGCGCTCACTCAATTTATTCAGCCAACCCTGGCCAAAGTTGTTGGCGATTCAAAACTCCATGTTTTAGATCATAATGCAAGCGCAAGTGAAGATTTTGCCTATTATGGCAAGTTAATGCCATCATTCTTTGTTTTCTTGGGTGCAACACCAGAAAATCAGGACTTAACTCAGGCGGCACCAAATCATAGCCCTTATTTTATTGTAGATAACAAGGCTTTAAAAACTGGGACCGAGCTACATGTAAGATTCGTATTAGATTATCCGAATATATCAAAACAAGTTCAAACTTCATGGAAGCCCTCTTAACTTAAAAAGCTTGCTAGCCATAAGATATAGCGTTTTTAGATTAGAAATACAGCAACCGCAATTGAAAGGTTGTGCCATAGGACTTAGTATGCAATCTGCTAAACTGCCCCGTATTTAAAAGCAGATGTATGGCTGTTGAATAGAGCTGATGTTTTATTCAAAGCCATATTTTAAATATAAAGCTCTATAGTGAACTAAAACGGAATACTCTCATGGCGAATCATTTTGAATTCAACATTCGTGTTTATATTGAAGATACGGACGCAGGTGGTATTGTTTACCATGCCAACCATATTCGCTATATGGAACGTACCCGTACTGAATGGCTCCGTGCTTCTGGCGTTGATCATTACTGGCATCAAAAAGACTACAACTTTGTCGTACACAAAATTGACGTAAAATACATGCGTCCTATTTTAATGGATGATTTAATTACTGTTACAGCACGTGTAGTTTCATGTAAAGCTGCGTCATTTGTGTTGCAACAAAATATTTATCGTGGTGAAATCTTGCTTGCTTCTGGCGAGGTTGAGTTGGCATGTTTAAGTAAAGAACTTGTAGCTCGTCGTCTTCCAGAAGAAATACGTGATCTTATTCGTAAAGAATTGGAACAAGACTAAAAAAACAACCGGCATATGTAACCTATGGCAACAAACATTGAATCAACCCTGCATATTTCTGACCTTATTTTACAAGCAAGTCCAGTCGTTCAGTTGGTCATGCTAATTTTATTGTTAGCATCGATCTTTAGTTGGTATCTGATTGCCAAGTTACATATGAGTTATAAAAAAGCACATCAAGACGATGAACATTTCCAAAAAATGTTCTGGTCTGGTGCTGAACTCAATACACTTTATAACAATGCCCAACTCAACTCAAAGCGCTCTGGGCTTGAAGATATTTTTTATCAAGGGTTGAGCGAATTTTTTAAACTCAAAAAGCGTCAGGCTCCTGTTTCACAAACAATAGAAGGCACTGAACGTATTTTGCGTGTAGGTTTGAGTCGTGATCAGAGCCATTTAGAATACGGCTTAGGTACTTTAGCAAGTATCGGTTCTGTAGCACCGTACATCGGTCTATTCGGTACTGTTTGGGGTATTATGAATGCCTTTATCGGTTTAGCTGCGGTCGATCAGGTAACTCTAGCAACTGTTGCACCGGGTATTGCCGAAGCACTTATTGCAACTGCAATTGGTTTGTTTGCCGCAATTCCTGCTGTATTAGCTTTTAACCACTTCACTGCTAAAAGTGAAAGTGTTTATTCTGATCGCGCTTTATTTGCTGAAGAGATGATTGCTTTATTGCAACGTCAATCTGTGGGTTCATCACAGGAAGATGCATAATGGCAATTCAGCGTTCAGGGCGCTTTGAGCGCATAAAAAAACCATTAAAAAGTGATATGAACGTCGTACCTTATATTGACGTTATGCTCGTGCTTTTGGTTATTTTTATGGTAACTGCCCCTATGATTACCAGTGGTATCAAGGTCGATTTACCTCAAGCAAATAACCATCCAATTGAATCAAAAGATATGCCAGCCATGGTAACAATTGGCAAAGATGGCAATATTTATCTTCAGTATGAAGATTACAAAGATAATGAACCATTATCTCGTGAAAAGCTTGAAGAAGTTTTAAGCGATGCTCAAAAACAAGCTGAACAAGAAAATAAACAACTCACAGTTTTAGTCAATGGTGATAAGTCTCGTCCTTATGGAGAAGTCGTATCATTGATGGCGAGTTTACAAGAAGCAGGTTTAACTCAAGTTGGCCTTCTGACAGAGCCTTTAAAATAAGCTATGAACAAAAATCAAAAGCCGCCCTTTAAACAAAATGCGATTGCATTGAGCTTTACACTCGGAGTTCATGCAATTGCCATTGTTGGCTTGCTTTTTTTAGGCTTGAGTAAACCACCTGAACAGCCAAAAAAGCTTACAACTATTTTAGTTAAGCCAGAAGATTTGCCTCCTCCTTTAGCAAAAGAAGTTGAACAAGAGACTACAGCTACCAATGAAGCAAAAGAGGTATTAGCCCCTGTTGTGGATGAAACGCTTCCTCAAAATCTTCCGACTACGCCTCCTCCTCCAACAGCTCAACAACTTGCTGCCCAACAGCAAAAGGCCGAACAGGCACAACAAGCTAAGTTAGCTGAGCAAAAACGTAAAGCTGAAGAAGCTGCAAAAATGAAACAAGCAGCGGAACAGCAACGTAAAGAGGAAATACAAAAACAGCAGGCTAAAGCTAAAGCAAAATCAGAAGCCGAACAAAAGCGTAAGGCCGAACAAACGGCAAAAGCTCAAGCAGATGCCAAAGCTAAGCAAGAGCAAAGTGAAGCTCGTAAAGCTGCTGAAGACGCTAAACGTAAAGCTGAGGCTGATGCAAAATTAAAACGTGAAGCTCAAAAGGCCGAAAATGCTAAGCTTCAAGCACAACAAGAAGCTAAGCGAAAAGCTGAAGCAGATGCTAAAGCCAAGCAACAAAAAGCTGCCGATGACGCTAAACGCAAAGCTGAAGCTGCTGCTAAAGCCAAACAGCAAAAAGCTGCAGATGATGCTAAACGTAAAGCTGAAGCAGATGCTAAAGCTAAGCAACAAAAAGCTGAGGAAGCTAAACGCAAAGCTGAGGCCGATGCAAAAGCTAAGCAACAAAAAGCCAATGACGAGGCTAAACGTAAAGCTGATGCCGATGCAAAAGCTAAACAGCAAAAGGCTGCTGACGATGCTAAACGTAAAGCTGAGGCCGATGCGAAAGCCAAACAGCAAAAGGCTGCTGACGATGCTAAACGCAAAGCTGAGGCTGATGCTAAAGCCAAGCAAAAAGCTGCTGACGATGCTAAGCGTAAAGCTGAAGCAGAGGCCGAAGCCAAAGCTGCATCTGCTCAAAAAGCACAAGAAGAAGCAGCTCAAAAGAAAGCTGAAGCTAAAAAAGTTGCTTCTTCAGCTAGACGCGATTTTGAACAAAAAATTCGACGCTCTTGGGACGTTCCAACTGGCAGTAGTGGTAAAACAGTTGGTGTTCGCTTCACTCTCTCCGATTCGGGAAGCGTTAACTCTATTGTGATCACGCGTTCAAGTGGTGATGATGCCTTAGACGCAAGTATTAAAGCTGCAATTCAAGCCGCAGCACCATATCCTATGCCATCAGATCCAGATGCAAGACGTGAAGCAAGAAGTGTCAGCTCTACATTTAGAGCGCAATAATTTTGAAAGAGTTACATGCTTTAAATAGTTTAAGGCATGTAACTATGCTACAAAATCAACAGTCACAAAAATCCCTGCTATGACTTTAAACTTATGAATACGAGCCGCAAACACCTGCTATCTTTAGCACTGATCACAGCCTTAAGCCCTATTGCTTCTACAACTGCTTTTGCCCAGTTATATCTGGAAATTGCTAAAGCTCCAGATCAGGCACCCAAAATTGCTATTGTCCCGTTTACCAATGACAATGGGCTCTATCCTATTGTTGAAACAGACTTAAACCGTTCTGGGCGCTTTACAAGCTCATCTAAAAATTTGCCTGCCAATGCTGCTATCAATCAGATTCAAGCTTCTGACTGGCAAACTGCTGGTATTCCATATGTAGTTACTGGACAAATTAAACAAACAGCGACAGGTTTTGAAGTTCACTACCAACTTTATGATGTACAAAAGCAACAATACATTTTAAATGAACTTTTAAATGTACCAACTGCACGCATACGCCAGGCTGGCCATATGGTAAGTGATGCTATTTATCAAGCGCTTACTGGTATTCCAGGTGACTTTAGTGGCCGTATTGCATATGTACTAAGAAACCCTGCAACACCTGCCGAGCGTTATACACTACAAATTGCAGATACGGATGGTGAACAACCAAAGACCGTTTTATCATCTCGTGATCCAATTCTTTCTCCGGCATGGACACCAGATGCCAAAAAAATTGCTTATGTTTCTTTTGAAACTAAACGTCCAGCAATTTATTTACAGGATTTATCAACTGGAACACGTGAAGTTCTTACCAGTTTCCGAGGTCTAAACGGCGCACCAAGTTTCTCACCAGATGGCCAATCAATGCTGTTTACAGCATCTATGAATGGCAACCCTGAAATCTATCAAATGGATTTATCAACTCGCCAAGTCAAACGCATGACAAATGACTCGGCAATTGATACCGAAGCACGTTATACACC
Organism: Acinetobacter sp. 1294243; assembly: GCF_000588015.1. NCBI lineage: Bacteria > Pseudomonadati > Pseudomonadota > Gammaproteobacteria > Moraxellales > Moraxellaceae > Acinetobacter > Acinetobacter sp. 1294243. The sequence goes on along the minus strand of NZ_JFXG01000003.1, from coordinate 98,443 downwards.
AGATGGAAAATCCTTTATTTTCACTTCTGACCGTGGTGGCTCTGCCCAAATTTATCGTTACACCTTTGCTGATGGCTCAGTAAAGCGTTTGACATTTAAAGGGTCATTTAATGCACGTGGAACTCTGAGTGCAGATGGCAAAAAGATTGCACTTGTTCATCGCCCAAGTGGCAGCAGTTATAAAGTTGCAATTCAAGACATTAATACTGGCATCACCAATATTCTTACCCCAACTAGTTTAGATGAATCACCAAGTTTCTCACCAAATGGGCAAATGGTGGTCTACGCAACTCGTGAAGGCAACCGTGGCTTGTTGTCTATTATGTCTACTGATGGACGTTTCCGTATGAATTTACCAAGCGAACAAGGTGAAGTACGTGAACCAGCCTGGGCACCAAAATAACTTTTAATTCCATTGACGGAGATGATCATGAAATCAATTAAATATTTAGCTCTACCCTTTCTTAGCGTAGCACTCGTAATGACAGGCTGTGCTAGCCGTAAACCTGCAGCGACGACCACGACTGGTACAAATCCAAGCACGGTAAACACTTCTGGTTTAAGTGAAGATGCTGCATTAAATGCTCAAAATTTGGCAGGTGCTTCATCTAAAGGTGTAACTGAAGCAAATAAAGCGGCTTTGGCTAAACGCGTTGTTCACTTTGATTATGACAGCAGCGATTTATCTACTGAAGACTACCAAACACTTCAAGCTCATGCTCAGTTCCTTATCGCAAATGCAAATTCAAAAGTTGCATTAACAGGCCATACAGATGAACGTGGTACACGTGAATACAACATGGCTTTAGGTGAACGTCGTGCTAAAGCTGTACAAAGCTATTTAATTACCAATGGTGTAAACCCGCAGCAACTTGAAGCTGTAAGTTATGGTAAAGAAGCTCCTGTTAATGCGGGACATGATGAATCAGCGTGGAAAGAAAATCGCCGCGTTGAGATTAATTACGAAGCAGTCCCTCCTTTATTAAAATAAGGGATATGCATAAAAAAACGCTCATAATAATATGAGCGTTTTTTTATTACTTAAGAAGATTTCTTTTCTTCTTCAGGATGTTGCATGGACTCAATCAAATCATGCTTATTAAAATCTTTATATTCAGGTTTTGCCTCGTAGTCTTTCCAAGCTTCCTGAACATTTTCTTTCGAAATTTCATCTAGATTGATTGGTTCCCCTGCCGTGGGGGTCGCATCAAACTTCTTTGTTGTCATTTCGATTCTCCTAAAAATATACAATCCTTTGTAATGCAATCAACATACCATTTTAATTGGGCCTTGTAAGCATAAATCCAACACAAATAAAGTAAGATAATTTTTATTTTGTGACATTCTCATCTAGAATATGCCACGTATTTATCTGACTCATTTTGATGCTTGAAGCACAGGAGCGTTTTTTTATGTCCAACCTCACTTTGTCCCAATTTTTACAACAACAAAAAGGGAATCTAACACCTGAGTTGGCTCAAGTCATCGATACTATTGCCGCGACCTGTAAAACAATCGACCAAGCATTACAAAAAGGTGCACTCGCTGGTATTTTAGGTAGTGCTGGCAATGAAAATGTTCAAGGCGAAACACAGAAAAAACTTGATGTGATTTCGAATGACTACTTAATTGATGCTTTAAAAATACACCCGCACGTAGGCGGTCTCGCTTCTGAAGAGCTTGATGAGTTCACACCTGCACAAGAAAATGGTAAATACCTCGTTTTATTTGATCCATTAGATGGCTCAAGTAATATCGATATTAATATGTGTGTAGGTACGATTTTCTCTATTTTGCCTGCAAAAAATGCAGTAACACAAGCAAACGATTTCATGCAAGCTGGTACACAGCAAGTTGCTGCTGGTTATGTGCTTTATGGTCCATCAACTATGATGGCTTTAACTGTAGGAAATGGCGTAGCATTCTTTACTTTAGATCCAGAAACTCAAACCTTCTTGCTTACTAATGAGAATGTACAGGTTGCAGCAGATACTCAAGAATTCGCTATTAATGCATCTAACCAACGTCATTGGGAACAACCCGTAAAACAATATATTGATGAATTACTCGCGGGCAAGACATCTGTTCGTGAAAAAGATTTCAATATGCGCTGGGTAGCATGTATGGTGGGTGATATTCACCGTATTTTATGTCGTAGTGGTATTTTCCTTTACCCATACGACTTAAAAGATCCGAAAAAAGCTGGTCGTTTACGTTTAATGTATGAAGCGAACCCAATGAGTATGCTCATTGAACAAGCAGGCGGTGCATCAACTACTGGCCGTGTACGCATTCTAGAGATTGAACCTACAGAACTTCACCAACGTGTACCTGTAATCATTGGTTCTAAAAATGAAGTTGAACGCGTAACAAGCTATCACTAATAATTTTAATTACTTAGGGCATCATAGTATGATGGTGCCCTTTTGTTGGATATTTTCTTATGGCGGTTATTTTTTTAGAATCAAAAGACAATGCAAAAATTAAACATTTGCGTGGATTAATCGAACTCAGTAACGCCCGAAAAAAGCACCAACAAACCGTTCTTGAAGGCACACATCTTTGCTTGGCTTGGTTACAACAGCAAAAAAAGATTTTTTCTTTATTTACTACAGAACAAGCATTAGAACACGAAGATTTAAAGAAAATAACAGAACTACATCAAGGCCATATCTTTGTTATTAGTGAAGTTTTATATAGAGATTTAAGCACATTAGGTACAAGCTTACCTTGTTTAGCGATTATTGATCTACCTAAAACTGCATCAACCATCGACTACAATGTAGACACCTTAATTCTAGAAAATATTCAAGATCCGGGTAATGTAGGTACTTTGCTACGTTCAGCAGCAGCAGCAAATATTAAACAAATCATTTGCACACAAGGCTCTGCATCACTTTGGTCACCACGAGTTTTAAGAGCAGGTATGGGCGCTCATTTTAGCTTAGATTGTTTTGAAAACTTCCAGCTGACAGATATCCTTCCAAAATTTCAAATCCCGGTTTTTGTTACTAGCTCTCATCGCTCAACTAGTCTTTACTCAAAAGACCTTTCTAAACCGTGTGTGTGGATTTTAGGAAATGAAGGTCAAGGCGCTAGTGAGTATGCATTAGATCACGCACAATCAGTGACTATTCCTCAACCAGGTGGACAAGAGTCATTAAACGTGGCAATTGCAGGATCTATTTGTTTTTTTGAGATGGTCCGCCAACGCCAATAAAACGTTAATTTATTTTACATCGCACATATTTGTGAAAAAAATCAATTACACTAGTAAAAAATAACCGATTGTTGTCAACCTCCCACCTCTTTTCAACGTTATATAAGAGATATATTGAAGATAAGGTGGGTATGTCCAATGACAGGATTTTCCATCTCCATGGATTTAGCACCGAAAAAGTCTCGATCGGAAACATCTAGTGCTCATGCCAGCACGGCTGAGCAACGCCTGAAAGTTTTTATGCAAGATGTTACTGGTCGTGCTTTGGTGATGATGGAGAGTGCTACCCAAGGTCAACAAGGTATTGCGATGGATTTGGTTCAAGAAGCATTTATTGCTTTACACAAATCTTATGCCGATAAAAGTACTGAAGAATGGTATCCCCTGTTTTACACTATTTTGAATAACAAACTTCAGGATTGGCGCCGCAAAGAAGCTCGTAGAGCAAACCCATTTTCATTCTTCAAAAAAGTTAGTCTGGATAATGACGACGACGAAGTTATCGATGTAGTTGATGAAAAAGCCATTAATCCTGCAGATTTTCTCGATCAAGCGGTAACGATAGAGGAAATTCGGGAAGCGATTGAAAAACTACCTGTTCGTCAACAACAGGCATTTATGTTACGTGCGTGGGAAGGGTTTGACACCCATACAACAGCTCAGATCATGAACTGTACCGAAGGTAGTGTGAAAACCCATTATCACCGAGCAATTCAGGGACTTAGAGAATATTTGGCACATTTAAATCCCTTGGGAGGTTCTGATGAATCATGATGATTTCACTAAAAAGGTGATATCCAAACTTGATAGTTTGGCAGATCACCATAAAAATAAAACAGTGGTCATGAATCATGTGCTTGACCATATTCAACAAAAACCAGCCTCTTATTATAGTGTCTGGAAAATGACTGGTTTCGCACTTGCCGCAGCAATTACAGGTTTTGTGATTCTGCCTAACTCAGTCGAGATTGTGGATAAGCCACAAAATCAAGTGATCGTAAATCCTAAATTATCTCCACAAATGGTGGAAGATTTAGAGATGTTAATGGTGTTGGGTGAGGATAAAGTACAACATGGCAGCTAAAAAATTAGCGCTTATCCTGTGTTCATTAAGTTTCTTGCAGACAAGTTTTGCAGGTTTTGAACGCTTTTGGATTTTTTCTAAAGATGCCAATGCACAAGTCGATGACACATGGGATGCCCTTTCCGAAGAAGAGCAACGTGCAGTCATTAAACGTTACCAGAGTTTAAAAGAGCTACCAGCGAATCAAAGCACCAACTTACAGCAACGCATGGACTGGTTTACTCAACTTCCTGAAGCTGAAAAACAAAAAATGCGTGAAGCATGGCAAAAAATGAGTACGCAAGAGCGAAAAGACTTACGTGAGCGGATGCTTAAAGCGAATGGTGAAGAAAGAACAGCAATTCGTGAAGAATACATGAACAAGTATTTAGAACACTAAGTTCTTATTTGGCTATCAAAGATAAGGCATCTAATCACTTAATTATTTTGATTTTATTTCTTATAAAAAGCCTCCAATTGGAGGCTTTTTTTATTCTTTGAGTTTATTTACGATAGCGTCTATAAGCTGCTAAACCAAGTAACGATGCTAAAGATAAAATTCCCAAGCTGCCACCACCGCCTCCACTATTACCACCTCCAGCAGTAGTATTACTACTCACTAAACTGATAGTACCTGCATTTGAAATTTTATTATCAGCATCATATACGTAATAAGTTAATGTATCATTGAAGTTATTAAAACTATTTTTAGCTTGAATATAAATATTACCACCATAACAAGTATTATCCTTATCTTCACCTGGACAAGGGCCTTCTCTATCTGCCTTAACTACTGTAAAAATTCCATCTTTTGAAGTTTTACTTGGCAAATATATAGGCAAGTCTGCAAACTGAGGTTTATTAGGCTTTGTAATAAGTGTATTAGCTGGACCATCTCCATCATCATTTGCGTATTTAAGTAAATTTAATGGAATTATTTCATTTGCTAAATATTGGAATACAACTTTACTATCACTTGCTACAGGTGCAACATTATCAAATCGTGCTTCTAAAAGACCAGATGATTGAGTAGAACCATCTTTACTACTAATCGTATATTTACAATAGTTGTAGTCACCAGCTTGAGTAGTAATATCATCCGATCGATAGAATATAATTTGCTGTAAAGCACTATTCCACTCACAAAAAAGTTTATCGTCTTTTTCCGTGCTTGCAACTTTGTCATCTATCAATCCTGTTCCAACAGATTCAAGATTAATATTATAGTCCGTACTATTAAAAAACTTTAGAAGATGGCTACTATCTTCATTTGGCAAAGGTAAGCCATTTGCCTTCAAATCAATATAGATCGCTCGGTATTTTGCATTTGCTTTAGTTTGATCAAGAAGATTTTTATAATTTGCCAAATCTATTTTTAAGACATTCCACAAATATGAATAAAGTGGATTAGTGAGATTTTTTTCTGCAGTATCATACTGGGTTTGGTATCCCTCAAGTAAAGTAGTGAGAGAGCTGTTGCCTAAACCTCTTAAATCACCAGCAGTTAATTTCATTAGTTCTACTGAACCTATATCACAGCTATTACGAGCAATGTTATCGGGCTGATAATATAGTTTATTAGTTGGGAGTCGAGCTAAACCACGTTGATCTATATCAGCGCATATAGCTTTACCCTCAGGGTCTACATCTATTAAATCTTCTTTTCCAGCAGCTACCAATGGAAAATAAAGTGGTAAAAAACCAGTTACTGCTGCAGCTTTTTCATGGCGCTCAAGTAAAGAGTTAAATGGAACACCTGAAATATCAATTGTCTTATTAGCTGACGAAAGTACCTCTGTTGGTAAATCACATTTATCAGTATTATTACTTAAATTTAGTGCATTAAAAGATAATCTAAGACCTGAGTTCTTCAAATCAGCTGCTGAGCCTGCTAAATATCGACAAGCATATCCAACTGGATTGTATCCAATTATATTAAAATTCAATTCTTTCCCACCTAAACTGTCATATAGGAAAGTTGTATGTGCGTTATTTTCAACAATAGTGTTATTTTGTAGCTTTAAACTACTTCCACCACTTAAAATAGTTGATGGATTTGTTGTATTACTAGGAATCGCATCTCCTGTAAATTTTAAAATAACCCCATTTACAGTGCTGGCAATATTTTGAGCAATTGTATTAATTGTAAAAGTAGCTTTCGGCTCGCCACAAAATTCAAATGTACTAGCAGAATTGCTCGAACCATTCTTGATAATACTTGAGGATGTAAGAGTAACCTCTCGTTTGGCATACTCAGTACCATTTTTACAACTCATAGCTAACACGCTACCAGTACTTGCTTGATTGCCTTGCAAGAGGGAATGAGTTATTGATAAATTTACTCCGCTACCACCAAGAAAAACAGCTCCACCTTTTGGAGCTTGAGAGTTTAAAATTTGAGAATTTAATAATGTAACATTACCACCCGCATAAATAGCCCCACCTTGATTTGAAGCTATACCATTTTCTATAATAATATTTTGCAGGAATAGAGCTTTTTGATTTTCCGCTGTGTTAAATATACGCGACTTGCCCGCAGCATTAATACGTGTTTTAAGTTCTGGTAGAGCAGGATAGTCATTTGTTAAAACATTCTTTTCTGACCAAATTTTATCTTCTTCACGTTCACCATAGCCATAAATAGAAATATTAGCATTGGGCACCAATTCTTTATTTAAAGTATAAGTTCCAGCTTTTAACTGAATTACCTGATCAGTATCGAGGCTAAATACAGTACACCCATAAGCGGATTTACGAGTTTCTGCAACTTTAATAGCTTCTCTTAATGAACATGCGTTCGTATTTTCACCATCTTCATCAGCAAAAGTTGTGACCTCAATTCTTTTATTTGTGGTATCAGCAAAAAGTGGCATATTTGCAAGCACAGCTAACGCTAATAATGCCTTTTTATAATTTTTCATAGTCTCATCCCTGATTATGACTTGAAACGGCGTAAAGCAATTAAACCTAATAAACTTAAAATAAAGGCCCCACCAACACTACCTCCACCTCCGGTACTGACAGATTTGTCTTCAATTCCAGATAAAGGATCCTGAACAATTCTTGTCGGGATAGTGATATATTGAAACTCTACGCCTTCATTAAATCGAGACACACTCGTAACAACCTGAATACTAAAAATATCCGCGCCATGCCAGTTCCCATTTGGTGTATAAATTACATTTCCATTTTGATCTAAAGTTATATTGCCTTTAGAAACTGGTGTGTCTGTACTTTGTTTAATTCTAAGGCATCCTGGTTGCCATTCTTTTCCATCAGCTCGCTCGCCAAACAATCGCTTACACGTAGCTGGAGTCACTAAATCTGCTTCACTTAGAGAACCAAGAATATTAAATTTTGCAACTTGGCCATATCTAATATCTTGACCTACTGAGGATATCTCAGTATCTAAAATATATTCAATCGCTCCAAGATCACATAGCTCATCATAACCGCTACGTTTTTTCCCACGTTGATCAACACTTTCACAGCTTGCTAATCCGACTGAAGTGCCGTCACTATATAAACGACCTTTATTAATAATTAAGGAGTCAGCTAAAGTATTATAACTTTCTAAAAGTCGAGGCTTAAAAAAACCTAAAAAACTATCTTTAGGAGTGTTAAAAGGACAAAATAAACCTTCTTTCGCTGTTACATCGCATACTCCCTCATCTGTACTACCTGCTATTAATTTTTCATTAGCAGGATAAAGAATATTAGGGAGCTTAGAGGTCGCATTTCTATTACATTCTGTTGTCACCAAATTACTTTGTATAATTGCTTTATCGGCACTAGTAGCCTGGCAGTTGATCGTATTTCCAACTAAAACACTATTTGAAATAGAAGCATTACCTTGGGGAGCATCTAGAAATAATCCTTTATCATTTTTAATCATCGTAATGTTATTAACAAACATCCCATCTTGAACATTTGCAATAAAACCTACTTTATTATGAAAAAAAGTACTGTTACTCAGACCGGTAGAACGCTGGCTTAAATATCCCCCTGTACTTTCATCATCAAATTTATTTGCACTGAAGAAAAGTGATCCAGCAGCAGAACTAACTTCATTGTCTCGAATCACAGACTGCGTGATCAAATACAAAGGCTGCTCACTATAAATTACTCCACCTTCTGTTGCTTTATTATTTTGAATAAGAGTATTGGTAATTGTGACGAACCCATAGGTCTGGCCACTTTTCGTGACCAATCCTCTATTATAAATTGCTCCCCCTTGAGCTGCGTATCCATCAATTAAACGAGAGTTTTGAATTTTCAATATTTCATGATTATCAATCAAACCACCAGTGACGGCTTTAAATTTTAAACCCGCACCTTGTAAATTAAGATCAGTTAGCGAAACAGAAATTGATGCTTTTTCAATACTTTCATCATCAATTTTAAATAACTGATCAGTACCAATCATTTTTATTGTAGCGTTATGCGAACCTGGTTGATCGGTATCAACTAGCGTAGAATCATTTTTAGCAGTACTAATTGTCAGAGGAGCTGTTATCTTTATTTTTTCATTAAGTGTGTACTCTTTATCTCTTTGCAAAATAATATTATTTGAGTCACCACTAGCACAGCCACGATAACCATCTTTTACAGACGCAACAACCTTAGAATCGCTTGAATTAAGTTTATTTAAAAGTTCGACAGCCTCGCGTAATGAACAGACCGTGTTATCGACGTCTTCATCAGTTGTAGTTGTGACTTGAATATCGGCAGAATAAGCGTGTCCAGCAGCAGCCAATAAAGCAAAAGCAATGCTCCGTTTGAGCATACCCATCTCCTTACATCTTTTTTCATTTTTCTTTGTCAATATTGCAAAATTTCCGCTTTTGCAATCGCATCCTTTGTGCGTACTTTGTCACAGGAAGTAGAATTTCTCAAGACATTTTGGTCGGTCTGTAGAGTCATTTTTGAGCTAGATTACAAAAAGCTTCGTAGACCTAAAAAAGTTTTTTAAATACAAAAAATTGTCGTATTAAAAAATTAAAAAAGAATTTATAAGTTATAAATATAGCTTTTCTGAAATGAAAAAAACTTATGTAGGGAAAGCCATTTTTTAAATTGTATGAGTTTAATTTAAGCAAAACAGCAAATTTAAGCTAGAAACTCTACTGTTGATACTCATCAATCAAAGCATAAATTTGTCTTAAAGTCGCATTAGAAAGTTTTGTTTTTTCACCTTTGAGTAGTTTTTCTAACTGAGCAACAGTTTGCAGTAAAAGAGATGCTTGGTGAGGACCATGTAATAATAAGTAATCAACAATTTGTTGGTCAAAGTGAATACCCCGTCTAGCCATTACAGATGTCACCAAGGCATAGCGGTCTGCATATAGACTTCCACTTGGCACTTTTACACTAACGGCTTGTGTAAGTCGTGATTGTAGGTCTGGTAATTCCAGCTTTAATTCAATCGGTGCTACACGCGACGAAAACACCAGTTGTCCTTCGTGATTATTCATTAAATGAAAAACAGCTTTCTGCCAGTGAGGCACACCACTAATCGATTCAATATCATCCAAAGCAACAAGATCATAATGTTCTAAAGAGGTAATTGCCTCAATAGGTGCATCAAGCAGTTCGAGCAAAGATACTTTAATAGCAGATTTGCCTATTTCTAAATAAGAATCACAAATTGCAGAAAGTAAATGACTCTTCCCCGTCCCCGCTCCACCGTAAATATAGAACCTACTCACCAGACCAGCATGTAGTTGACGCACGGCATCGACTACATGCCCCCAACCCGGTCCCGAAAAATCACTGATTCGGGCATCAAGTTGAGGTTCTATATCCAGTTGGAGTTGACGCATATATTGAATTAACCTTGAAATTATTTCTGGTTAGGAGATTTTAGTTCATCTGTATCTTGCTGTGTTTTAACTTCAAGATCAAGCTTAGTGCTTTCGGTTTGTACATGAATTTGCTCAATATCGCCATGTTGGATCACTAATGTAGATGGTGGAGCATAAAGTGAGCTTCTTTCGTAATTCTCTCTTAAATGCTTCAACAACACTACAATAACCGCAGCAACAGGCAATGCAATTAACATTCCCAAGAAGCCTGCAAGTTGTGCACCTGCCAATACTGCAAAAACAACTGCTACAGGAGATAAGCCAATTTTATCACCCAGTAGGAATGGCTGTAGGATATAGCCTTCTACCGCTTGGCCAATCATAAAGACGATACCAACCAGTAATAGATGCATCCAATCTAATCCAAACTGGAACAGGCTGGCAATAACAGCGGCAATAATACCTACGGCAAATCCTAAATAAGGAATAATACTAGCAAGCCCTGCGACCATACCAATAATAAGGCCAACTTCCAAACCGATGAGTTGTAAACCAACTGCATATACTACGCCAAGCAAGAGCATGACAAGAAACTGACCTTTAACAAATGCCCCTAAAACGCTATGACATTCACCAACGATCTGTAAAGTAGTTGCTTCATATGGACGCGGAATGAGACGGCGTAAGTTTTGTAACATACGTTCCCAATCAAGCAAGAAATAGAAGGCAATAATTGGAATTAAAACAACTGTCCCACCAATCTGAATAAAATTCAAACCAGATTGAGCCAGTTTTAATAACACTGCCTGAATGCTGTCTGCGCTATAGTTTGTTTGGACATATTCCATGACAGCTTTAGACAACTGCTCTGTGTCAATTTCCATTTGCTGGACATTAAATGTGGAAGACACCCAAGGTAAAAAGGTAGCGTTAATCCAGTGAATACCTGCTGGAATACTATCTCGGGCATAAACTAATTGTTTCCAAATCAGTGGAACTAAATACCAGAGTGCAATAGTTAAGGTTACACCTATTCCAACAAATACCACGCTAATTGCTAACCAGCGAGGCAATTTCATTTTTACCAGCACATCAACAAGTGGACTGAATAAATAAGCCAGGAAAAAAGCACCGATAAAAGGAATGACTACAGGCTTGAGTAAGTACAACACCCATACCAGCAATACAATACCTGCGAGTAAAAAAATACGGCGCAGTATACGATCTTGCATAAAATCTAGCCTTTTTTGATTTAATCGTTATAAATGAAAAAATATTTTTATTAAAGATAGCATTTTCGAGCATAAATAACATAAGAGTTTCGTATATTCAGGTTATAATCTGCCGCCAATGCGGAGACTTCATTTATGAGCAACTCAACTTCTACCCCAAATACCGGTTTAAGCTACAAAGATGCGGGTGTCGACATTGAAGCGGGCGACGCACTGGTCGATCGTATCAAGTCAGTCGCTAAACGTACAAGTCGTCCTGAAGTAATGGGCGGGCTTGGTGGCTTTGGTGCACTATGCAAAATTCCTAAAGGTTATGAAGAGCCTGTTTTAGTTTCTGGAACCGATGGTGTAGGAACTAAATTACGTTTGGCCCTTAATCTCAATCGTCATGACACAATCGGCCAAGACCTTGTGGCTATGTGCGTAAACGACCTTTTAGTTTGTGGCGCAGAACCATTATTCTTCCTTGATTATTACGCGACTGGTCACTTAAATGTTGACGTTGCTGCAAATGTTGTTACTGGTATTGGTAAAGGTTGTGAGCTTGCAGGTTGCGCACTTGTAGGTGGTGAAACCGCGGAAATGCCAGGCATGTACGAAGGCGAAGATTACGACCTTGCTGGTTTTGCCGTTGGTGTTGTTGAGCAAAGCAAAATTATTGATGGCTCTAAAGTAAAGTCTGGTGACGTACTTATCGGTGTTGCATCAAGTGGTGCTCACTCGAATGGTTACTCATTACTACGTAAAATTTTAGACGTTAAAAACGTTGATTTAACTCAAACGATTGATGGTCGCCCGCTTGCTGATGTAGCAATGGAACCAACTCGTATTTATGTAAAACCAGTTCTTGAACTCTGCAAACAAGTTGATGTTCATGCTATGGCGCACATTACTGGTGGTGGTTTACCAGGTAACTTACCTCGTGTATTGCCAAATGGTGCTCAAGCGGTTATTGATGAATCTTCTTGGGAATGGCCTGAATTGTTCCAACTTCTACAACGCGAAGGCAATGTAGAACGCTTTGAAATGTACCGTACATTTAACTGTGGTGTAGGTATGGTTATTGCTGTTGATGCAAATGATGCTGAAAAAACAATTGAACTACTTAATGCTCAAGGCGAAAAAGCTTGGAAAATTGGACATATCCAAGAAAATTCTGAGTCAGTGGAAGGTGCAGACGAAAAAATTCGTGTGATCTTTGCATGATAAAAATTGCTGTTCTAGTCTCTGGGAATGGCAGTAATTTACAGGCCTTGATAGATGCAAATCTATCAGGGCAAATTGTAGGTGTACTGTCTAATAAAGCAAATGCTTATGCCCTAGAGCGTGCTCAAAAAGCCAATATTGCTACGGCGGTTATCTCCCATAAAGACTTTCCAACGCGCGAAGTTTTTGATGAGGCAATGCATCAGCAACTCTTAGCTTGGGAAGTAGATGTAGTTATTTTAGCTGGCTTCATGCGTATCTTAACACCAACCTTTGTCAACAAATGGCAAGGGAAAATGCTGAATATACATCCCTCGCTTCTTCCAGCTTACAAAGGTGTGAATACTCATCAACGTGTTTTAAACACAGGTGATCGTTTACATGGTTGTACCGTACACTTTGTAACTGCTGAACTGGATTCTGGTCAATCTATTGCCCAATCAGCTATATCAGTTAAAGAACATGATACTGCCGCTTCATTAGCAGATCGAGTGCACACACTTGAGCACTTTATCTACCCACAAGTTGCAGAGTGGCTGTGTAACGGTCAACTTACATGGAAAGATGGGCAAGCCTATTTCCGTAATCAAGTTCTAAAAGACCCTATTCGTTTTGCAAGTTGGTAAAGTATTTTACTAACAAACAAAAATAAAAAAAGGACATGCTGGCATGTCCTTTTTTTATAAGCTTTAAATTAATTTAATTAATGATGAATCAATTTCTTTATAGAATTTACTGTATCAATAGGATGCTCTAGAGGGAACATATGGCCCCCTTCAACCACAGTAAATGGGATTCCCATTTTTCGCTTTGCCATTTGAGGAAAGCCTCTTTTTAAGAAATCACTTCCTTTACCCACCACTAAATGCACAGGCATCTTAGGTTTTGGCATAGGCAGCCACCACCAAGAAGGATTTTTACGGAAAATTGCAACTTCATCTTCACGAGAAATCGTTAAAGTTACTCCACCGCGAATCGAATCTTCTTTCAAAGCATAATCAATATAAGCCTGAAAACAATCCTCATCAAAATCTTTATAAAATCCTTTAGGACGAAGTAACTCAGCAGCCTGCTCTCTCGATTCCCAATGTTCACGACGACGTGCAGATAAGCCCGCCGGTGTCATCGCATCAACCAATTTAGGACGAAATAATTTTGCCATATGAAAAGCAAATGAATATCGCCCTAAAATAAGAGGCGGATCTAACATAATGACTTGAGAAAACAGTTCAGGACGTCGAAAAGATGCCATCAATGTTAAAACCGAACCAAGAGAATGGCCTAATCCGATGACTTTACGTCCTTTCGCCTGACGCACAATACTATCAATAACTTGATCAACCAAAGCAGGCCAATGGTTAGTCACAGGATAACGTTTGTCAGGACCAATGAGTGGAACATAAATTACGTCATACTCATCTTTTAATTGATCAAACAATTTTTGATACACCATAGATGGCACACCATTGGCATGTGCAAAGTGTATAACCGGTTTCATTGACATACCGTTATCCTAAAAATACAGATTTATTGTAATTTTGCGCTTTGACTAGTCTGCACCTCTTGAGCAATAGATTCACTTACTCCTTGCCCGATTTGTGCCCCCATACGACCCAAAATGGATTGTAGTGGGTTACGCTCAATTGTGTAGTCAACTTTATTATCAAGGTTTAGTTCGCGCATCAAGCTCGTAATATTACCTGAACGGTCAGCAACACCTAATTGAATTGCTTGTTCACCCGTCCAGAATAAGCCAGAAAAAATAGCTGGATCATTCGATTTCAAACGCTTACCACGGCCTTCTTTCACTGCGGTAATAAAGTGAGTATGAACATTATCAAGAACAGATTGAATATGTTGCTTTTGAACAGGATCAATCGGTTTTGTCATACTTAAAATGTCTTTATTCGTTCCGGCAGTTAAAGTGCGGTCTTCAATACCGAGCTTCTGAGCTAAACCAGTAATGCCATAGTTAGGCATAATTACACCAATTGAGCCCACTAAACTTGATGGGTTGACAATAATCTCATCCGCAGCAGAAGCGATATAGTACGCACCCGATGCCCCCATATCACCAATAACGGCATAGACTTTCTTATCAGGGTGCTGTTTTTTCAAATAACGAATTTCCTGCCAGATTTCATCAGACTGAACTGGAGAACCGCCAGGTGAGTTAATGTTAAGTGCAACAGCCTTACTATTTGAGGCTTCAAAAGCACGTTTAAGCGCTTTATTCGTATCTTCACTATTTACCGCTTGATTACTCGAAGCATCAATCGTTCCAATAATATCCACCACTGCCAAATGAGCACTACTGCTACTTACAGCAGAGCCTTCTTTGCTGGTTGAACAGCCTTTGCCCATGAGTACAATAATGAATAATAGATAAATAAAAGTTAATGTTTTAAAGAAGATACCCCAACGACGACTACGGCGTTGCTCTTCTACTGAAGCAAGTACAGCCTTCTCAAGAATTTGCCATTCTGGTCCATTTTGTTTAGGGATTATAGGTTCATTTTGTGGTTTTGGTGGCCAATCGGACATAAAATTCCAATCCAAATCAATCTAAAATGATGTCATTATATACGTTGATTTGATAAAAACTGTCTAAATTATATGATTTCATTTATAATATTTTTATCTTTTTTTACTTGTTGCCTCCTTTTTACCGCGATAGATGACCAAACTAGATGTAAAAAGCATGAACTATTACTTACTCAAAACTTTTAGCCGTCAACCCATTCAATTTGGACGTTTTATTGCCCGTATGTTGGCAGGGTTAGTCAATACTTTAAAAATTACTAGAACATCAAAAAGTATAGAACTTAACTTACAAATTGCTCTTCCCCACTTAACACCACAGCAACGAATAGATATTACACAACAAGCTATTCGTAACGAGTTAACCTCATACTTCGAGTTTTTAAGTATTTGGGGCTCATCAAATAGTAAGAATATTTCACGTATTCACCATATTGAGGGTGAACATTACTTTCATGAAGCACTAGCAGCAAAAAAAGGTGTGGTTTTGATTGTTCCACATTTTGGTACATGGGAAATCATGAATGCTTGGTGTGCCCAGTTCACTTCTATGACTATTTTATACAAGCCTGTAAAAAATGAAGATGCAGACCGTTTTGTTCGAGAAGCACGTAGCCGTGAACAAGCCAACTTGGTACCTACCGATGAGACTGGTGTTCGACAAATTTTTAAAGCACTCAAACAAGGCGAAACCACTGTAATTTTACCCGACCATACACCTAATGTTGGTGGGGATATGATCAATTATTTTGGTGTACCACTTGCCTCAAGTAATTTAAGCGCCAAGCTCATCCAAAAAACAAAAGCCAAAGCATTATTTCTTTATGCGATTCGTAATGAACACAACGGTTTTACGATGCATATTGAACCTATGGATGAGAAGATTTACGAAGGTAGTGCCGATGATGGAACTTTTGTTATTCATCAAGCCATTGAACAACTGATCCAGCACTATCCAGAACACTATCACTGGAGTTATAAACGTTTTAAAGCAAATCCCGCTTTAGATAATATTTACAATATTGATCCGAATGAAGCACTTCAAATTGTAGATAGACTTAAAGCAGAAGCTTCACAAATTCCTGTGAAGCCAAGTACGCTCGAGACGTCGAGTGTATAAAACCATCTCTTGATTGCGAGATACAAAGCTCAATGTTCCTTGCTCAACTGTGCTTTTAAATGGAATATTAAGCTCTTGTATTCTCGCTAAAACCTCTTTGCTTGGATGACCATAACGATTATTAAAGCCAGCAGAAGCAACAACAAGCTTGGGGTTTAACGTCGCTAAGAAGTCGTAAGCTGAACTATGTTTACTTCCATGATGACCTAATACCAGAACATCTACCTTGAAATCAGGATATTCTTTCATGAGTTGATATTCTGCTTCCCACCCTGCATCACCCATAATTAAATAATTTTGATAGCCATTTATCTGTTTTAAATGAATATAAACCACACAAGAATATTGATTTTGATTTGAAGAAACTAAGTTTAAATCTTTTTCTTTAGGCCAAAGGATTTCAATATCTAATTGTGGATATTGCCATTTTTGACCTTGATGACAATAGGTAAATGGTTCTTTAATTTGCTCTGTCCATCGTTCATTTGATATGACTTGTTTAATAGGAAAAGCCTGAGCGATTGAAGGAAATGCTCCGCTATGATCTTGATCAAGATGAGACAGTACGACGTGATCCAGTTGTTTAATTCCCTTTTGACGTAAATATGGAATCACCACATTTTGACCAATACTAAAAGCTTTCTCATCATAAGACCCACCCGTATCGATGAGCCATGTCTGCTGCGGGTGCTGCAAGAAAATAGCTTGCCCCTGTCCTACGTCTATAATATTTAATTGAACTTGCTGGGACGACTTATCTGGAATGATCAAGGGTAAACAGCATATTAGCCCCCAAGATTTTGGTAAAACCCCACGCGGTAAAAATAAGATAATAATAACGAAGCTAAGGCAAACTAAAGCAAGTGGTGTCAGGCTAAAACCTTGTAATGGTAGAGATAACTTTTCTAAAAGATTAAAACATGACAGTACTATACTAATCAGGACGTCATTAATTTGAAAAAGTAAATTTCCGAATGATTTAAAAATAAGCCATACACAAGCTGCAAAAATATTTAAAGGAACAATCACTCCTCCGAGTAAAGGAACTGCAATAATATTTGTAAAAGGAGCAACCCATGAAATCTGTTGAAAGAAAATCAGCATTAAGGGACATAAGGCAATAAATATTTTGCCTTGAGATTCAATTAAAATTTTACTGAAAAGAATGATTCTAGATAACAGACTAGTTGAAACAACATTTGGAGCCTGCTCTATAGTTTGATAAATCCGTAATAAAATAAAGCAAGAACCATAAGACAGCCAAAAACCTGCGGATAAAACACTGAAGGGATCGAAAAGTAAAAGTAGACTTGCACTATAAACCAAGAGTGAAAATGGTTTAACAGGCACTTTAATCAATACCAAAGAAGCAAATAAAAATACTGAGAGTAAAGTTCTTAAGGCAGGAATTTCAAAACCAACAAATGCCGTATAAATCAAAACACCAAAACATAATGGAATCATGGTCCAAATTTGTTTAGGTTGACGCAAATAAAGCTGCGGATAATAACGTCTTATTAATTGATGTAATACCCAAGACAACATGATAGCAAAAATGAGTACATGAGGCCCTGAAATGGCTAACAGATGAGAGATTCCTAATTCCTTAAATTGATTTTTAATCTCATCATTTAAGAGACTTTCGTCCCCTGTTAACAAAGCTAATAACAGACCTTTATTTTGCAAAGGAGATTGTTTTAACATTAATCTAAATGTTAGGCGCAACTTTTCTACATTTAACTTTTGTCTGTTAAAGAATTTTTGTTGCTCTTTTAAATGATGTTGATAACCCAACTGATAAATTTCATCAGAGCTTAAAGGCTCAATATGCTGAACACTAAAAGCGGACATTATATTTCGTTGAATGAACCATTGTTCTTGGTCAAAAACACCAGCCACTGCGTAACTATGAGCAGGTTTGGTTTTGCCAGAAATTCGATAATAATGACCTAATTGTAATTTTGGCTCATCTATAGCTGAGATTACTTTTTGATTTTTTAAATATAATAGCCAATTGACGGGATGTAGGGACTGCCCTAGTACCTGAACGGGTTGTTGTGTTTTATCTTCTTTTTCTTCACTTATACGATCGACATACACGATAATATCTAAAGATTTAAGCTGCATTTGTCGCAGTTCTAATCTTTCATTTAAGGCATGCTGAGCATATTGATGTCCTATAGTAAAAAGACTAATAGCACAGACTAGACAGTAAATAGCTTTTAATATGGGGCGATTTAAGAATAAATTTCTCTTAAAAATATAAAGAATAAAGCCGATAACAAGCAAGACTTTACCTAACCACCCATATTGCATTATTAAAGGGATATCTATCCCCATAAATACAATACCCCCAATCCACCCCATTAAAATAAGTTTTAACATTCAAGTCATATCGTTATCTTTTTAGGGGCAAAATTAAAGCCCAACTCAGTGGGCTTTAACAATGTGATTTAATGACAATTTTTAAGAACCACTCACCCATAGTCCATCTTGCATGTGCAAAATAGAATCAGCAGCCTGAGCTAAATGCTCATCATGGGTCACAATTAACATCGCCATGTTGAGTTCTTTCTTCAGATCGGTCAGTAACTCAAAAATACCTAGAGCTGTTTTACGGTCTAAATTACCTGTAGGTTCATCAGCCAGAACAACCGCAGGTTTAGTGACTAAAGCACGCGCTAAAGCCACACGTTGGCGCTCACCACCCGAAAGCTCCCCTGGCTTATGATCCATACGATGAGATAACCCAACTCGATCAAGTAAATATTCAGCTTGCGCTTTTACAGATTTAAATTGGCTATCTGCACGAAGCATTAAAGGCATCGCGACATTTTCAAGCGCAGAAAACTCAGGTAATAAATGATGAAATTGATAAACAAAACCGAGGTATTGGTTGCGCTGAAAACCACGTTCAGCTTCACCTAAATTATCAAAACGCTGACCATTTAAAAATACTTGCCCTTGAGTTGGCTGCTCTAAACCACCTAGTACATGAAGCAAAGTACTTTTACCAGAACCACTCGCACCAACAATCGAAACAAACTGCCCTGCTTCAACTTGTAAAGAAAGACCTTTAATGACTTCAACTTTAGATTTACCGTCATCAAAATGTTTATATATTTCTTTCGCTTCTAAAACAATTTTACTCATAGCGCAGAGCCTCGGCAGGTTGAACTTTGGCAGCACGAAGCGCCGGATAAATAGTCGCCAAGAAGCTTAAAAGTAAAGAAACAATCACGATAATCGTCACATCTTGCCATCTCAAATAAGAAGGAAGGTAATGTACAAAGTAAGCATCAAATAGATTTAAGCCCAACACATTGTTAAACCATGAAATGATATCGCTAATGGTTAAAGCTAAAATTACACCTAAAACCGTACCTGCAACTGTACCAATCACCCCAATCACGGTACCTTGAACCATAAATATTTTAGTGATCATCGACGGCGAAGCACCTAATGTACGCAAAATTGCGATATCAGATTTTTTATCAGTCACCACCATGACCAATGATGAAACAATATTAAATGCTGCAACCACAATAATAAGGACAAGCAATAAACCGACTAGAGTTTTTTCCATTTGAATGGCATTAAATAAATTACCATGCGTATAGGTCCAGTTCGTAGCATAGAAATTGTTTGGTAAACTTTTTACTAAGTCGTCAGCAACTTGTGGCGCTGCAAAAATATCATCTAGTTTTAAACGGACACCTTGGGCACCATCTGGTAAGCGTAATAAAGTTGAAGCATCGTATAGGGCGATATAACCCACCATAGAGTCGACTTCAGCGCCTACACTAAAAATACCAACCACTTTAAAACGCTTGAAACGAGGTACAACACCTGCTGGAGACGGTGTTGCTTCTGGTAAAACCAATGTCACACTATCATTTAGACGTAAGCCCAATGAATCAGCCATATCTTTACCAAGAACAATACCAAATTCACCTTTTTTAAGTGAATCTAAGCTTCCGGCAACAATATGATTTTGAATAATAGAGACATTCTTTTCATATTTTGGGTCAATACCCGTCACCATAATACCAGCGACTTGCCCTTGCGCAGTTAACATACCTTGCAATTGCGTAAAAGGTGCAACCCCTGTTACATGTGGATGATGTTCAACTCGCTTCACGAGTTCAGGCCAATCCGTGAGGATTTGTGTAGATGAAACTGTTGCTTGCGGCACCATTCCTAACACACGGTTTTTCAATTCGCGATCGAAACCGTTCATGACAGAAAGTACTGTAATCAGCACAGCGACACCTAGTGTCAAACCGACCATCGAAACCAATGCAATAAAAGAAATAAAATGATTACTGCGTCTTGCGCGAGTATATCTCAACCCTATATACAGTGAGATTGGTTTAAACATACCTTCTAAATCCAAGGTCATTGATGGAAAATATAAGATGTTGATGGCAAATTGCACCAACATCTACTATTTGGCCATACCGTTAGATGCTGTATTAAGGTTTAAAAATCAGTAAGTTCTGACTTATCCTTAATAATCCTAATATTATATTGCTGCGCTATTTTCTACTAGTTGAGTTGGGAGATCAATTTGATCGTGCATTTCGCTACGAATTAGAACAATTTAATGAATAAGCTCAACAAATTACCCAAATCTTCTCCTATTTAGACTTCATATGTTGAGCAAAGTTCCGGTTTGCCTGAATATCTTTATAGAAATATAAAAAGAGTCCAGACAAGATAATGAAAGCACCTACAAAAACCATAATTGAAAGTTGTTCATGGTTTAAAGCAGCCCCAATGATCATCGCTAACATAGGGGTAATAACTGTCGTTAAAGATAAAGTCGTTGCCTGAATATTTTGTATAAGTTTGAAATAACAGAACATGGCAACGAGTGAAGCCATGAGTACCGTATAAATTAGGGCAAATAGTGATTTGGCTTCTGGCAAATGTGTCGGTGCATATTGCCAAATAAATGGAATAAAACAACTAGCAAAAATAGAAGACACTAAAATAGAGCCTGTTGCCTGAGCCATCGGCTGGATCTGTGCATTAACTTTCTTAACCCAGAAAATTGAAAATGAATAAACAAACACACTGATCAGCATAAGAACAATACCAAACGGGTGTACATGCTGATTCGCACCGCTCAGACAAATAATAGCTAGCCCACAGACCGCAATTGCCATACCCAACCATTGCAGCTTATAAAGTTGTTGGCCAAAAGCAAACCGACCAATAAGCCCCGCCATAATCGGTGCTAAGCCAAACATAAGCGCAATCATGCCGGAACTTAAATATTGGGTCGCGGCATAAGTGAAAATTTGAGAACCAATTAAGCTAAAAGATCCGGCAATGTAGCTATGAACTGCTTGTCGATGCGTTGGAAAAGGTGTTCTCAAAATTAGTAATATGATGACAGCCAAAGGCAATGCAATAAAAAAGCGTAATAACAATGCCCACATCAGATGTAGATCAGACACACTCCAGACAATTGCCAACGGAGTTGTTGCCCAGATAAACACTAACAAGGCATAGGTTAGAGCCAAATTGGTTTGCGATGGCATGCGATGCTCACTTAGCTGTTTTACGTTTTTGCTTTAAAATCGTTTGATCTAATGAACTTGAAAATTCACGTTTATCTCGTTCGGAAATAGGAGGCGGTCCACCAGTTTGCACACCTGCACCACGGAGCGTATCCATGAAATCACGTAGATGTAAACGCGCTTTAACATTCGCCGTTGTATAGACTTCACCACGGGGATGAATAGCAACTCCACCTTTCTCGATCACCTGAGCTGCCAGTGGAATATCCTGCGTAATGACAATGTCATTTTCAACCATACGATCAACTATTTCTTTATCTGCCTGATCGGCACCACTTAAAACCTGTATTGATTTAATACGAACAGAAGGCGTAATCCCAACATTTTGATTGGCTACAAAAATGACTTCTAATTGATAACGATCTGATGCACGTAAAATCACTTCACGTAAAATTTTCGGTAAGGCGTCTGCGTCTACCCATAGCTTAAATGGCAGCACGTTATTCTCTATTTCCACTAAAAATATTAGTCTAACAGATGCTTTTCTAAGGTGAGTAAAAATAACGATTAAACTGATTTTTAATTTCAACATTTAAATTTTTTATAAGTTAAACGTACTTTTAACTTATAAATAGAAACGTTGCTTCCCCTTAAATGACTAAATACGCGCTTTTACAAGAGAATTTACATATGGTGACTTGAAAAATAGCAAACACCCTCGATTTAATATAACAAGTAATGTGAACCCAACAGCATCGTGCTTATGAAAAATCAAAACAGTCCAGAAGTTATTAAAGTAAATGACCAAAATTTTGGTAGTCATGGAGAACATTGGAATCTATTGACCTCCCATCCCGAAACAGATGTACCAAAATGGTTAGGACTGGCACTTGATGCACCTGTAATGCCAATGGGTTTGTGTGAACATGAAGAAGACATGGATCAATCTTTTTGGCTCATTCAAGGTCCACAAGACCAAAAAGTTACCATCAATCAAATTATTGCTGTTGAAAATCAAAAACCTCGCGCGCTTAAAACAGCCTTCCCAAGTTTTGAAAGTCCATATCAATATAATGCGAAAATTGAACGCATCATTACTTGCGCCTCTGCTACACAAGCCGTGTTAAGTTTAAGATTAAATAAAAATACAACTGTTTATGCATTTGATAATTTATTTAGTGTTAACTACTGTCAATATGATAAAAATCAAAACTATCAAGTCCAATTTAATGCATGGGCTTATGAATTAGAACCTGTTCCAGCAGGTGAAAAAATCATTGTTGATGACCCCGCTTCTATTAAACATCACCGTGCATTAAATGCAATTTTAACTGAACATAATGGTGTTGCTCCTGAAAACTTACAGGAACTCATTAATGAATGGCAACCAAAAACTCCAGAAGATCAAGAACCTGTAACCGTTGATTTTTCTAAAATGGTCGCTTATTTATATGGCGAAAATCTTGGTCAAGAAGATGAAGCATGGTTCCAAGGTAATATTGTTGGTAAAACTTCTATGACATTTATGGGGGCAGAATATACCCTTTATGATGTCACTTTGGTTTTAGAAGATGATCTTCCTGCCATATTAGTGCGCATTGCGACCAAAAACGATTTGTATAAAAACTTTAATATTGGCGAATATATTCGCGGTAATATCTGGATTCAGGCGACTATTTGTGCTAAAAAGGGTGAAACTAATTGAATTTCACTAATATTTTAATAATTAGGTTATTGAATGAAGATTATACCCGAACAAACTACCAGCCTCATTCAATCCAGTAGCCTGCGCGTAAAGGTCGATACTGGTGCGTTTTGCTTTTTTGTCTTGGGTATGTTCTTAGCTGCCCTATTCATGCACCAGTTTGGTTTAGTGCCTTTTTAATTTATAACTTATTCAATAAATAAAGCCCTCATTTGAGGGCTTTATTTATTTGATTTGCTTAACCATTACGCTTTGCAAAATCATCCATAAATTTGATTAAAGCCTGTACGCCTTCTAATGGTACGGCATTATAAATACTTGCACGCATACCACCTACAGAACGGTGTCCAGCTAAATTCAACAAGTGATTAGCTTCCGCTTCTTTTAAGAATTGCTTTTCCAAAGCTTCATCTGCCAAGGTAAACGGTACATTCATAATTGAACGGTTTGGAATTGCGATCGGGTTATTGTAGAAATCGCTTGAGTCGATATAACCATATAACAACTGAGCTTTTTCAAGGTTCACTTTATGGATCGCCTCTACCCCACCCTGCTCTAGCAACCACTCAAATACCAAACCAGACAAGTACCAAGCGTAAGTCGATGGCGTATTTACCATAGAACCATTTTTGGCTTGGTCACCATATTTTAAAATACTTGGAATTTCTGGTTTAGCTTGATCAAGTAAGTCATCACGAATAATGACAATTGTTAAACCAGCAGGACCAATATTTTTTTGTGCGCCAGCATAGATTAAACCAAACTTGGTCACATCTAATGGAGCAGATAAAATACTTGATGAATAGTCACAAACAAGTGGAGCCTTTACATCAGGAATTCCTGCGAACTGTAAGCCACCAATCGTTTCATTATCCGCATAATGTACATATGCTGCATCGTCAGATAAATTCCATTCACTTTGTTCAGAAATTGCGAACTTGCCATCTACTTTAATGCCAGCTTCTACAACATTAATATCGCCATAACGTTTTGCTTCTTTTAACGCTTTTTCAGACCAGATGCCGGTGTGAATATAATCGGCTTTACTGTTCTTACCTAAAAGGTTTAAAGGAATCGCAGAAAATTGTAATGACGCACCGCCTTGTAAAAATAGTACTTTATAATTTTCTGGAATATTCATTAACTTGCGTAAATCTGCTTCAGCTTTTTCAGCCACAGCAACATAGTCAGCACTACGGTGACTCATTTCCATGATGGATAGACCTTTACCTTGCCAATCCAACAATTCTTGTTGAGCTTTTTCTAAAACGGCAGTAGGTAATGCAGCAGGACCAGCACAGAAATTGTACGCGCGCATGATTTTTCCCTTGTATAAAGTCAAACACAATAAAAATGGCATTTAACCACAGATTGCTTAAGCTTGCAGCAGCTTCTCAAGTAAATATTTCAATGCTGGACTGTATTTAGCTTTATTTTTTCAATTATTGTTGTCGTTATTTCTTTAGTTTTAATGACCAGCTTCCTCATTTAAAAAATTTTTTAAGCAAAAAGATCAACTTGACTTGTGATTATCATTTCACATACCTTGATAGCTATTACAAAAATATTGGCTTAGTAAATTCAATAATTAAAGGAGCTAAAAACCACCATGTTTTTATACAAATGTATAATAAACAAGATGATAATTGAATTTAATAACAAGAAATTTAAACTATAAGGGATGCCAAAAATTGTTATTTAAAATGCCAACACATCGATATAGACAGTCTATTTTTCCCTTTTCATTTAAACCCAAACATCTTGCTTTGGCTTTAGGCTTTTTTTTCACTAATCACTTATACGCCGAAAGCTTAAGTTATGCTGAAGCAGAACAACAAGCTTTGAAAAGTTCATATAGCACTCAGGCCAACCAGGCATTACAGCAAGCATCTCAATTAGAAGCTGAAGCAGTAAAAGGCCTCGGATTACCTAGAGTTGATTTAAATGTCAGAGCCTACGCTTTTCATAGTGAAACAGATGTTCCCCTTGGTTCTTTTAAACAAAAACTTGAGAATGATTTAAGCCAAGGACTAACTGACAAACTTTCACAGTGGAACAATGTCATTCCATCAGATGTGCTGGGACAAGTTCAAGAAGGTGCAAACCAAACCATACATGATGGTATAAATCGCTTTCCTGATTACGCAAACCTGACTATCGAAGATCAGGTGGTACGCCCTTCTATTTCAGTCGTAATGCCACTCTATACAGGCGGCTTAACCAGCAGTGCTAAAAAAATAGCAAATATACAAGCACAGCGCTCTGAACTTTCAAACCAACAACAACAAGATATACAGCGATTTGAAGTAGTACAAAGTTACTTTAATGTGCAGTTACAGCAGCAGCTGGTTGCAAGTAGCTTATTTAACTTTAATGCAATGCAAAAACATTACAGCAATGCCCTAAAGCTCGAACAACAAGGATTTATTAGTAAAGGGCAACGCATGCAGTTTGAAGTCGCTCGTAATAATGCAGAACGTACTTTACAAAATGCTCAAGCTAACTTAAACGCCAGCCGCTTTAGCCTTAATAATCTTTTACATCAACAAAATAATGTCGATTTAAGTACACCATTATTTGTAAACAACACTCCCAGCCAGTCTCTAGAATCACTTTTAACCAGTTATTCACAAAAGTCTAGCCTTGTACAAAAAATGCAGATGGATACTCAACTGGCTAACGTAAATATTCAAGCTCAACAAGCAGCAAAAAAACCAAGTCTATTTGCATTTGGTGAATATGCTCTTGATGAAAATGAAAACTGGATTGTCGGTGTAATGGCAAAATACAACCTATTTTCTGGGGTAGATAAAAATAAGAATATTCATGCCGCTGAATTAAAGCGCTACGCTTCTGAACTCATGACTGAACGAACTAAACAAGAGATTGAAGCACTTTTGAATAAATCATATAACGAGCTCAACTCTGCTCAACAAAGTCATCAGCTTTTACAAAGAAACGTAAATGCCGCTCAAGAAAACCTACGTATTCAAGAACTTTCTTTCCGCGAAGGAATGGGTACAGCAACCCAAGTGATTGATGCGCAAAATGCATTAAGTGCGTTAAAAACTGAAATGGCTTTAAATGCTTATAAATATGTCATGTCACTCGCGACTTTATTGCAAAGTCACGGCTCAATTGACCAGTTTAAAGCTTATGTCAATCAACCACATACCGACTATATTCGTTAATGGGAGTATAAAATGAATCAAGACTCAGCTCATTCAGAACAAGATTCTCCTGTTGCGGATACGGCAGAAACCACCCAAGTTCAAAAAGATGATCAAGTTAGTGACCATCAAGAATCAAACACAAATAAAGATGATTCAAAACCACCTAAAAACTCTAAAATTAAACTGATTATTGGTGTAATTATTATTGCCCTATTAGGTTTAATTATTTTTGGTTTGTGGAAAAGCTATCAGCCGAAACCTATTGAACTTCAAGGCCGAGTTGAAGCTGAAACTATTCACGTAAGTACAAAAGTTCCAAGTCGTATTGAAGAAATTTATGTACAAGAAGGCCAGAAAATTTCCAAAGGCCAGCCCCTTGTTCGTTTGGTTAGCCCTGAAATAGAAGCTAAAAAGCAACAAGCCTTGGCTACCTTACAATCGGCTTTAGCATTTCAATCTACGGTAGACCGCGGTTCGCAACAAGAAAATATCGATACTCTCTATGCCAACTGGCAAAGCACCAAAGCACAAGCAAACTTGGCAAAAACCACTTACCAACGCGGTGAAAATTTATATAGACAAGGTGTCATTTCACGTCAAAGACGAGATGAAATGCTCGCAGCACAGACCTCTGCTCAAGAATTAAGTGAAGCCTCTTATCAACAATATGCTCGTGCAAAACGTGGAAGCACTAGCCAGCAAAAATCTACAGCAGATGCACAGGTTGAAATTGCAAAAGCTGCGGTAGCTGAAGCAAAAGCTTTAGAGGAAGAAACACGCTTACTCTCTCCGATTTCGGGTACAGTTTCAAAAACTTATGGTAAACCTTCTGAATTAGTCGCTATGGGCGTGCCTGTTGTCAGCATTTTAGAAGATGATGATTTATGGGTAAGTTTAAACGTGGGTGAAAACCAATACGCTTCTGTTTATAAAAGTAAAACCCTTAAAGGATTCATACCTGCTCTTAATCAGAATGTGAATTTTAAAATTAAGAATATTGATGCTGAAGGTGAATTTGCCACCATTAAAACGACTCGCCAAACTGGGGGCTATGATATTCGTAGCTTCAAATTACATCTGGTGCCTGAACGTCCTGTCAAAGATTTAAAGGTTGGTATGAGTGTTCTATTTAAAATTAAAGAAGAAAAATAAAGCATGTTTGCCAGTATATTACGGGAACTAAACTATCTAAAAAGCAATAAATGGGATTTGTGTATGGTGACACTTATCCCTGCTTTTATCATTTTCATGTTTAGCAGCATGTTTTACGCAGGTAAAGCTGAACACTTACCAATTGCGATTATTGATCAAGACCAAAGTGAACTCAGCCGTAATATTGAAAAGTATCTTTCGTTGAATCATACAGTAGACATTAAAACAATTACGGCAAGCTCTGCTGAGGCTGAACAACTACTCAATGAAACTAAAATATGGGGTTATGTTTTTATTCCAGACGGTGCTGAAAAGCGCTTCGTGAAAGCACAAGATGCTCAAATCAGCATTGCATTTAACCAGTCTTTTTTTAGTGTCGGAAATACGATTTCTTCAGCAATGCTGATCAGTACCCTCAATGCTTTAGCAGACTATGCTGGTCAAAGTTATCTTGTAAATAGTATTCCCTATTTAGATGTTCCTACAGCTCATGTAAAAATCTCAACGCTTTATAATCCAAGCATGAGCTATGAGTTTTATTTAGAACCCTTCATGGTTCCTGCTGTATTGCACTTATTGCTGTGTTGCTGTGTTGCCTTTGCTATTGGACAAGAACTTAAACGTGGCACATTAACAGCATGGGTAAACCGAGAAAGTTTTATTCAAGGCTTATTGGCCAAAAATCTGCTTTATAGCCTTATATTTTGTGCATGGACATGGGTATGGATGTTTTGGCTAGTCGAAATCCGGGGCTGGTTCGTAGCAGGTTCTCTTAGTTTATTGTTATGCGCACAGTTTTTACTGTATTTTGCCTATGCTTTGATTAGTAGTACCGTCATTCTTGCAACCAAAAATTTAAGTAAAACTTTTGGCTTTATCGCAGTATATGGCGGCTCTTCTTTAAGTTTCGCAGGCGTTACGCTACCTTTAAATAATGCCCCTATTTTCACCAAGTTTTGGTCACTCATTATTCCGTATACCCCTTATGCCAAGCTTCAAACCGAACAATGGGTGATCGGCAGTCCAGTTTTCATTTCAATGATTCCTTTTTTAATACTCATCGGTTATTGCCTGATTTATTTCTTTTTAAGTTGTCTATTGCTTAAAAAATTAGTTCAAGGGGCAACATAATGAAAGAATTCTTTAAGGCTTATGGGCAAACATTTAAAGACATTGTAAGTAATAGCTCAGTTTTCACAACTTTGATTTTATCGGTCATTCTTTATAGCTTTTTTTATCCTACCGCCTATAAAGCTGAGCGTGCAGAATCTATTCCAATTGTGATTGTCGATGAAGAACAAAGCCTCTTAACTTCTCAATTGATTGGACAAAGTGCAAATAGCCCCCATGTTCATATCGTTACAGTTACCAGCAATTTTTTACAAGCTGAACAAATGGTCCGTGAGCAAAAAGCCGATGGTATTTTACTTTTACCAAATAACTTAACCCAAAGCCTACGCCGCGGAGAAACAGGTGGAATCGGCTTATACTTAAGCACAACCAACTTTTTAAAAACTAAAGAAATTGGTTTAGGTCTAGCAACCTCAATTGAAACCACATTAAAAGAATACATTGAGAAATTTGGACAACGTACGCATTTCCAGCCAGCGCTTTCTATTCATCAAGTGCCGTTATTTAATCCACTTTCAGGATATGGAAGTTATATTTTTCCGGCTGTGGCATCGTTAATTATTCATCAAACGATTGTGCTCGGTTTGGCAATGCTAATTGCAAGTTACTGTGAACAAAATGAAAAAATTACAACTGTTCGCTTTGCTGGAGTTTTCGCAAGTATATTTACGATTGGTTGTTTAGGGTGCTTTTATCTTTTTGGTTTTACCTTGTGGTTCAATGACTATCCACACGGTGGAAATTTTATAGGTCTACTCATTGCCGTTCCAATTTTTATTAGTTGTGTGATTGGATTAGGCATGCTGATCGGTTCACTTTTAGATATGCCGGAACGTGCCGGACATATTATTGTGTTTAGCTCAGTACCTTTATTCTTATTAACCGGAGCTGCTTGGCCTCATCAAGCCATGCCTGAATGGCTACAATGGTTTGCGTGGTGTTTACCTTCCACACATGGGGTACAAATGTTTGTGCAACTTAACCAGATGGGTGTTCCATTATCCACGGTTGTACCAAAGCTGATTTTTCTTGGGACCCTTGGATTAATATTGGTGAGTTTATCTTATTATCGGCTTGTTAAAAAATCTTCTTCATAAAAATAAAAAAAGAAGCTTATGCTTCCTTTTTTATTTAAGTTTTACTTACTCTTCAGAAGCATCTTCATTATTTGATACAGCTTCTTCGCTATCAGTCTCGGTAGTATCTACTTCGCCTTCGAGAAACTCTTCTTCATCTTCGACAGCTTCAATAGACACAACGCCTACTAGAGTTTCTTCTTCGCTTAAGCGAATTAGACGTACACCTTGTGCATTACGACCAGTCATTGCAACTTCAGCAGCACGCGTACGAACTAATGTACCGCCATCAGAAATAAGTAACAATTCTTTGGTTTCGTCAATAGACACTGCACCAACGAGCTCACCGTTACGTTCGCTTGTCTTAATCGCAATTACACCCTTACCGCCACGTTTCTTGGTCGGGAAGTCATTTACTGGAGTACGCTTACCATAACCATTGGCACTTGCACACAGTACTTCACCTGTTTCAGGTACAACTACAAGCGATACGATACGGCTTACTAAATTTGAATCTGCTGAATCGTCATTGTCATCTGATTCATCATTTTCAACATCTCCATCTTCTTCACTTAAAGTACTGCTTGCAAAGCTCACGCGCATACCACGAACACCTTTCGCAGTACGACCCATTGCACGTACGTCAGTTTCAGCAAAACGGATTGCCTTACCTTCGTTCGAGAACAACATGATTTGCTGATTACCATCAGTAATCGCAACACCAATTAAGGTATCTTCTTCATTGAGTTCAATTGCGCGTAAACCATTTGAACGGATATTAGCGAATTGCTCTAAATCAACACGTTTAACCGTACCTGATGCTGTCGCCATAAACACGTAATGGTTTTCTGGGAACTCAGTTAACGGCAAGATAGCTGTTACTGTTTCATTCGCATCTAAAGGTAACAAGTTCACAATCGGACGGCCTTTGGCACCACGTGATGCTTGAGGTACTTCAAACACACGAAGACGATATACTTTACCTACGTTGGTAAAGCACAGCACAGTCGCATGGTTTGAAGCTACAATGAGATGTTGAATAAAGTCATCATCTTTCATTGAAGTTGCAGACTTACCACGTCCACCGCGGCGCTGAGCCTGATAGTCTGAAAGTGGTTGAGTTTTTGCGTAACCTGTTTGTGAAACCGTTAATACAACTTGTTCTTCAGGAATTAAATCTTCACGGCTAAAATCAATACGTGATTCAATAATTTCTGTGCGACGTCCATCACCATACTGTTGTAGTACCAGTGCTAACTCTTCGCGAATTACAGCCATCAATAAATTGAAATCATTCAAAATTGCAGTAAGTTCAGCGATTTGACCTAAGATCTCAGTATATTCTGCATGTAATTTGTCTTGCTCAAGACCAGTTAAACGATGTAAACGTAATTCTAAAATTGCGCCTACTTGTGTTGGTGATAAACGATAAATCGATTCAGTTAAACCAAATGGACGATTTGGATCTTCACCTTCGATTTCATCTGGACGAACAGAAATTGCGCCAGCTTTTTCAAGCAATGAAACCACACCACCACCTGCCCACTCACCTGCAAGTAAACGCTCACGCGCTTCAGCAGGGTTAGCAGAAGTTTTAATCGTCTCGATAATTTCATCGATATTGGCTAAAGCAACGGTTAAGCCTTCTAAGATATGACCACGTTCACGTGCTTTACGCAGTTCGAACATGGTACGGCGGGTCACAACTTCTTGGCGGTGACGGATAAATGCCGCAATAATATCTTTCAGATTCATCAATTTTGGTTGTCCGTTATCAAGACAAACCATATTGATGCTGAATGAGTTTTCAAGTTGAGTATTTAAGAATAAGTTATTTACAACGACTTCAGCGTTTTCACCACGCTTTAAGTCAATTGCAATACGCATACCTTCTTTGTCAGACTCATCACGAAGTTCTGAAATACCTTCAAGTTTTTTCTCTTTCACTAACTCGGCAATACGTTCAATAACTCTTGCTTTGTTTACTTGATATGGAATTTCAGTAAAGACGATGGTTGTACGGCCTGTCTTTTCATCTTCTTCGAAATGGTACTTACCACGAATGTGTAAACGGCCTTTACCTGTACGGTAGGCATCAACAATACCCGATTTACCGTAAATAATACCGCCTGTAGGGAAGTCAGGACCAGTAATATATTCCATCAATCCTTCAATCGAGATATTTGGATTGTCAGCATAGGCTAAGCACGCATTTACAACTTCTGTCATGTTATGCGGTGCCATGTTGGTTGCCATACCTACGGCAATACCAGCAGCACCATTAATTAACAGGTTAGGAACACGTGTCGGAAGTACTTCAGGAATACGCTCAGATCCGTCGTAGTTATCTTCCCAGTCAACCGTGTCTTTTTCTAGATCTGCAAGAAGCTCATGTGCAAGCTTGGTCATACGGACTTCGGTATAACGCATTGCAGCTGCGCTATCACCATCAATCGAACCGAAGTTACCCTGACCATCTACCAATAAATAACGTAAGCTAAAGTCCTGAGCCATACGTACAATGGTTTCATAAACAGCTGAGTCACCATGAGGGTGATATTTACCGATTACGTCCCCAACAACACGCGCAGATTTCTTGTAGGCTTTGTTATAGTCATTGCCCAATTCGTACATGGCATAAAGCACACGACGGTGAACAGGTTTCAGACCGTCTCTCACATCCGGCAATGCACGAGATACGATTACACTCATCGCGTAATCTAAATATGAATGCTTGAGTTCGTCCTCAATGGCAATCGGTCGGATTTCCGATACGCTCATGCATACTCCTTCTTACAGATAGAAATTTCCATCTGCTTATATGTCTTGATCTTGCAAAAAATTTAGTTCCGGAAACTGAACTAAAATCGAAAAAAATATAGCTGTATACTATAGCATAAAAGCACTGTGTAATGTGCGGAATCTACACCGCCAATCTGGTGATATTTGTATAATTTAATTGCATATTATTCTTATCATATCGCCATAACGAGCATGTTCTATTCTTAATAAAACTATGTGATTTTTATTCTATAAAAATCAAACCTCAAATGAGATAAAAGTCTCAGTTATACATTTCAGATCAGTATTCATAATAAAAAACCCCTAGTAAAAACTAAGGGTTTTTTAGCTTTAATCAGTAAAGATTAAAGTTTAGATACCAATTCTGGTACTACAGTGTTCAAATCACCAACTAACCAGTAGTCAGCAACACTGTTGATTGGCGCTTCTTCGTCTTTGTTGATTGCAACAATAACTTTAGAATCTTTCATACCAGCTAAATGCTGGATCGCACCAGAAATACCTACAGCAACATAAAGCTCAGGCGCAACGATTTTACCAGTTTGACCAACTTGGAAATCGTTAGGTACAAAGCCCGCATCAACTGCTGCACGTGAAGCACCTTGTGCTGCACCAAGCTTGTCAGCTAATGGATCAAGTACTTTATGGTAGTTCTCACCAGAACCTACACCACGACCCCCAGAAACTACGATGCGAGCCGCAGTTAATTCTGGACGATCAAGCTTAACGATTTCTTCAGATACGAAGTGAGAAATACCCGCATCTTTTACTTCGCCAACTGTTTCAACAGCAGCTGAACCCCCTTCCGCAGCAACTGGATCAAATGCTGTACCACGAACGGTACCAACAATGATTGCTTCGTCAGATTGAACAGTTGCAATCGCGTTACCAGCGTAGATAGGACGCTTGAATGTGTTCGCAGATTCAACAGAAATGATATCTGTGATCATGCTTACATCAAGAAGAGCTGCAACACGTGGAAGAATGTTCTTACCAGTCGTTGTAGAAGCAGCTAAAACGTATTTGTAACCTTTAGCCAAGTCAGCAACTAAGCCAGCTACGTTTTCAGCTAATTGGTTTGCATAAGCAGCGTTGTCAGCAAGTAAAACTTTGCTTACACCAGCAACTTTAGCAGCAGCATCAGCAACTGCTTGAGCACCAGAACCAGCAACTAATACAGTAATATCACCACCGATTTTTTGTGCTGCAGCAACAACGTTTAAAGTAGCACCGTTAAGTACTTGGTTGTTGTGGTCAGCGATAACTAAAATACTCATGATTTTATCCTTCCGTATTAGATCACTTTCGCTTCATTTTTCAATTTTTCAACAAGCTCATCTACAGATTTCACTTGTACGCCAGCTTTACGTTCTGCTGGAGCTTCAACTTTAACAGTTTTAAGCTTAGTACCAGCTGTAACGCCATAATCAGCAGGAGATTTAGTATCAAGTGGCTTCTTACGAGCTTTCATGATGTTAGGCAATGCTGCATAACGTGGCTCGTTCAAACGCAAGTCAGTCGTAATAATTGCAGGAAGTGTAAGCTCAACAGTTTGTAAACCACCGTCAACTTCACGAGTCACTTGTACTTTACCGCCATCAACTTTCACTTCAGAAGCAAATGTACCTTGACCAGCACCTAATAATGCACCAAGCATTTGACCTACTTGGTTAGAGTCATCATCAATTGCTTGTTTACCAAGAAGGATAAGTTCTGGTTTTTCAGCTTCAACAACACCTTTTAAAATTTTAGCAACTTCTAAAGCGCCAATTTCATCAGTAGTTTCAACCAAAATACCACGGTCTGCGCCTAGAGCCATTGCAGAACGGATTTGTTCTTGAGCTTCTTTAGGACCTACAGAAACAACAACGATTTCTGATACTGTTCCTTTTTCTTTTAAGCGAACCGCTTCTTCCACTGCGATTTCACAAAATGGGTTAATTGACATTTTTACGTTGGTAAGGTCAACCCCACTATTGTCCGGCTTAACACGAACTTTAACGTTGGCATCAACCACGCGTTTTACAGCAACAAGAGCCTTCATGTAATCCTCGGCTGTTCTAGCAAAAGTAAATGTTGAGAAAAGTATATTAACTCTTCAATTAAAATTTTTTAGGTACCCTATCTTGCAATGTGTTTGGCATTTCGGTCAAGTCACAATTTCCGCTACTGCTATAAAAAAGATGAAATGCTCAGTTCATAAAAAATTTTTAAACTGCTATTAGGATCTATTTTATTCTTTTTACACTCTATTTTATATATTGATTTTTATTATCTTTTTATCTTATTTAGCATATTAGCTAGAAACATAAGATTACTTTTTAAAGCCTTCAATTCAAGGTTTTTTAGACCCAGTCGTCCACAAAATACTCAAAGATCAAAATTGTCAATTGGGTAGTTTCCCTTATTTCTCTTAAACAAATTTGTAAAAAAATACAAATGATCTCTACATTCACCTAAAACATCTCAATTTAATTATCTTTGATTGAGTCTATTTTTTAACTTTTAGCTTTTATGTGCCCTTGGATGAGCTTGATCATACACTTGAGCCAAATGATCGAAATCAATATGGGTATAAATTTGTGTTGTAGATAAATTACTATGGCCTAGCATTTCTTGTACTGAACGCAAGTCACCGCTACTCGATAGCATATGGCTAGCAAAACAATGTCTGAGTAAATGTGGATGTAAATCGACATTTACACCTGCTCTTTGTGCCTGAAGCTTCACTCGTTTTTCAATTTGCCTTGGAGTAAGCGCCCCTCCTCGTAAGGAAATAAAGACAGAATCATTTTGATCAAAATGTCCTTTCCAAATTGTATAAACTTTCATCCAGTTCAATAGACTTTCTTTTGCTTTTTTCCCAAATGGTACTATACGTGTTTTATTTCCTTTACCTGTAATACGAACAAGTTGGCGATTAAAATCTACATCTTTAACAGTTAATCCCTGCAATTCAGCCAGACGTAAACCACTTGAGTAAAGTAACTCGAGCATCGCTTTATCTCTTAACCAAAGCTGCTGATCAATTGGTTTTTCAGGCATAGGTTGATCTAAAATTTGATTAACTGTTTCTATGTCGATCATGCCTGGTAAAGGTCTAGGTTGGCGTTTTAACTTAAAATCGTCAGTAGGATTAATTTCTAGATATTTGCCTTGTTCAGCCCACTTCATAAACTGGCGAATTGAGGTGAGATGACGTTGCATGCTACTTGAACTAAACTGGTCCTGTTCGACACGCTGCGCTAAGTACTCTCTTAAATCTGAAGCTTCAATATTTCTCAAATCTAGTTGTTTGTGCTCACAGAACTCAAGAAAGCTTTTAACATCTCGTTCATAAGCAGTAATCGTGTGCTCAGATTGATTCTGTATTTTTCTTTCTTTTAACCACATTGAGAGCAGCTGTAATGCAAAATCCAAATTGCTCTCCATTTATTTGCTCATTTTTTTTGAGTGTACCAAAAACTATGTGATCATGAAAATTTGATACCGCACAATCTAATGCTGATCTAATTTATATATTACAATTTAAACCAAGTATTCATTGGACCTTGCTGCCATGACCACCATACTCATTCCTTATTTAATTGCGATTACCTTACTTACACTTACCCCGGGTTTAGATACGACTTTAATTATTCGTACAGCAACACTTGAAGGTAAATCGAAAGCGTTTCAAGCAGCAGTAGGTATTTGTCTTGGCTGTATTGTATGGGGAATTGTGGTTGCTTGTGGTCTGGGTGCTTTACTCATGGCTTCTGATTTAGCTTTTAATATTCTGAAATGGATGGGTGCTGCTTATTTAGCGTGGCTGGGTTTGAATATGATTTTAAAACCACGTAACCAAATCGCAGACATGCAAGAGAATAGTTCAGACATATCCCCTTCACAGAATTGGTTTATTAAAGGTTTTTTGGGTAATTTACTTAATCCCAAAGTTGGTATTTTTTATATTTCATTTCTTCCGCAGTTTATTCCACCAGAAGCATCAGCAGTTACTTGGGTGATGGGACTGGTAATGATTCATGTGGTGATTGGAATGTTATGGTCAACTTTATTAATTTTGGCTATGCAGCCACTGTCACGTTATCTTAAGCAACCCAAATTTGTGAAATATATGGATCGGATTACTGGCAGTATTTTTGTGTTGTTTGCTTTGAAATTAGCTTTGAGTAAAAGATAAATTTTAAAAAGCGTGCTAACACAGCACGCTTCCGTTTTTAAAAACTTACTTCATCTTTTTTAAATAATCTTTAATTTGTGTGGCCACTTCATCAGCATGTTCTTCTGCCAATTGATGGTCGCCATTTTTCACAACATATAACATCGAATTTTCAAATTTTTGATTTAAATATTGACCCACCTGAACGGGGCTCACTGGATCGTTATCGCCCCAGATTAATAAAGTTTCAATGTTTATATCTGATAAAAACTCTTCGTAGTTAACATTGGTAGTAATAAACCAATCAGGATATTTTAAAAATGTTTGGCGGTATGCTTCACGCCAGTCTTGTACATTAAATCGTTCAAGGTTAATTCCACCTGAAGTTGCGATCAAGACCAACCCTTTCACCAGTTGAGTTTTTTGTAGCGCTGCGGCAACGGCAAAAATCCCACCCATAGATTGCGCAACAATAACAGATTCTTCATTAATTTGATCAACCACATGATTTGTTAGGTCTTCAAAACTTTTGACCTCAAGGGATTGTGGTGTATCTCCAAAACCGGGGTAACCAATAATTTTTGTCTGGTAATGCTGAGGTAATTTTTCAATTAAGGGATGCCAAAATGCAGTACTGCCTGACGCACCAGGTAAGAAAATTAAATTATTCATATTTTTATAAAGTAATAAAATTAAAAAATTATTGTACATATAAAAGAAAGCCTCTTTTATCAATTTAGCTGATGAAAAGAGGCTTCTATTTAGGTCATGCGATTAACCTTGAAAATAACGTAAATCCAAACGCCCATCATATACATGAGTTGTTGGACCCGTCATCCAGACCACATCACCTTCTTGCCATTCAATTTGTAGCTTACCACCAGCAAGTTCAACTTCAACTGAGTTCGCAAGTAAGCCACGGCGCATACCACTTACCGCAGCAGCACAAGCACCTGTACCACATGCAAGTGTTTCACCGACACCACGCTCAAATACACGTAAGCGAACATGTTTTTCATCAATTACTTGCATAAAGCCAGCATTAACACGTTCAGGAAAACGTTTATGTGACTCGACTTGTGGACCAATGCCAGCAACATCTGCAGTTAATACATCTGGAACAATAGTGACAGCGTGAGGATTGCCCATATTGACCACATCAATATTAATGTTCTGGTCGTTAGCTAACTCAAGTGTATATAAAGCTTCTGGTTGTTCTGCAATGAATGGAATTTCATTCGGCAAGAACTTTGGGTAGCCCATATTGACGCGAACCCAACCATTTTGTCCCAATTCAGGTTTTACAATACCTGCTTTGGTTTGGACAGTAATACTAGTTTTGGTTGTTAAATGGCGCTCATGTACAAAACGAGCAAAACAGCGTACACCATTACCACATTGTTCAACTTCAGAACCATCAGCATTAAAAATACGATATTTAAAATCTGCTTCCGGTAAATCTGGTGGTTCAACAATTAAAAGTTGATCAAAACCGATGCCAAAATGACGATCGGCTAAGCGTTGAATTGTTTCTGTATCCAAATAGGCACGTTGGCTGATCAGATCAACCACCATAAAGTCATTGCCTAGGCCATGCATTTTAGTAAATTCTAACAACATTTCATTTACTCCTCAGGCAATAAGCGTTCATTTTCCCAAAGGGATTCAACCGTTTCACGCTCACGAATCAAATGGGCTTTATCACCTGACACCATCACTTCTGCGGCACGGCCACGTGTGTTGTAATTTGAACTCATTACAAAACCATAAGCGCCAGCGCCAAGAACAGCTAACAAGTCATTTTCTTTTAAAGCCAATGAACGATCTTTACCAATGAAGTCACCTGTTTCACAGATTGCTCCAACGAGATCCCAAGTTTTTTCTTCAGTATCTGAACTTGGCACTACAGGTTGGATATCCATCCACGCTTCATATAAAGCAGGGCGAATTAAATCATTCATTGCTGCATCAATAATGGCAAAGTTACGGTGGCTCGTTGGCTTGAGCAAATCAACTTTTGTTAAAAGCACACCTGCATTTGCACTAATGCTACGACCTGGTTCCATATAAACCTTGAGACCTAACTTTTCTAAAGCAGGTTTCATTGAGTTGGCATATTCTTCAACACTTGGCGGTGTTTCATCTTTATAACAAACACCTAACCCGCCACCGATATCAATGTGTTTAAGAGTAATACCAAGTTTTTTTAGTTCTTCGATCATCAACATGACACGATCTAAAGCATCAACGAATGGTTTAGTCTCGGTTAATTGCGAACCGATGTGGCAGTCAATTCCAATAATTTCAAGGTTTGGTAAAGATGCAGCATATTGATAGGTTTCATAAACAGTATCACTAGGAATACCAAATTTATTCTCTTTTAAGCCAGTTGAAATATAAGGATGAGTTTTTGCATCTACGTCTGGATTTACACGTAAAGAAATTGGCGCTTTTTTGCCTAGACGTGCTGCAACCTTTTGAAGACGGTCTAGTTCTGCATAAGACTCAACGTTAAAGCAAGCAATGCCTACATTTAACGATGTTTCGATATCGGCTTCAGTTTTACCTAAACCAGAAAAAACAACTTTAGATGCATCTCCACCCGCTTTTAAAACGCGTGCAAGTTCACCACCTGATACGATATCAAAACCAGCACCAAGTTTTGCCAACACATTAAGAACAGCTATATTTGAGTTAGATTTCACCGCAAAACAGATTTGATGATCAATAAAATCAAAAGCACGGTCCATATCTAAGTAATGTTTTTCAAAAGCTGCTTTTGAATAAACATACAAAGGTGTGCCAAATTGCTGCGCAAGCTGCTCCATAGAACATTGCTCTGCATGCAATACTCCATTAATGCGAGTGAAACTCATGAATGTGTCCTTATTTCAAAGCTTAAGGTGAAGTTGTTTGGGTTGGGGCTGATGCTTCAACTGACTGTTCAGCTTGTTCATCCTGTTGCACAACTTGTTTCTGTTCTTTATTACGATAGAGCAAGTATTTCGCACGTTTGTCATAATTCGGATCAGAAGGTAGCTGTAATGCTCCTGACTGACCACAAGCGCTAAGCAAAATACTGCTGCTCAATAAACTGATGAGGCAAATGACACGACGCATCTGAGCACCTGATTTAAACAATTCGATGCAGTATACCGTGATCATGCAGGCGGCTAAAGAGTAAACTTAAAGAGAAAAACAATATGCATAAAAAACGCCAGCTTTTCAGCCAGCGTTTGATCATAAGCAAATAAATTTAATTACTTTTTATGACGTGGTTTATAGAAGAAGAAATAACCAATGATCAAGATAAGAAACCAAATTGGGCTGACTTTAAGCGCTTTGAACGTATCTGGTTCTAAAGACAGCACATAAATCATACCAATAAAGAAAATAATCGTGATCCAACATGTAAATAGACCGCCTGGTAATTTAAATGTTGATTTTGCATGTAGCTCAGGACGCGTAGTGTAGTAACGGATATAACTCCAGATAATGAGTAACCACACGCAAATGAACAGAATCGTTGAAAGTGTTGTTGCAAGCGTAAATGCCTCAACTGTATTTGGTACAAAATACTGTAATGCTGCACCTAACAATAAACACGCAGCAGAGAAATACAATGCATTTGCAGGTACCGCACGTCTGTTCAATTTACCAAAAGCTTTTGGTCCCTGATCTTCACGAGATAGACCAAACAACATACGGCTTGTTGAAAACACGCCACTGTTCATTGATGACATCACTGATGACAGTACCACCAAGTTCATCAAGATCGCTGCTGCTGCAACACCAGCTTGGCTAAACAAGTTTACAAATGGACTGATCGCAGGATCAATTTTATTCCAAGGTGTTACAGACATTACGATCAACAATGCCAATACGTAGAAAATAATGATACGGATTGGAATTGAGTTAATTGCTTTTGGTAAGTTACGTGCTGGGTCTTTCGTTTCCGCAGCCGTTGTTCCCACAAGTTCTACACCAACAAAAGCAAAGATTGCAATCTGGAAGCCTGCCAAGAAACCATGTACACCTGTTGGGAAGAAGCCACCGTTAGCCCAGAGATGAGTAAATGATGCAACTTCACCTGTACTTGAGGTAAAGCCTGTAAAGATCATCCATAGGCCAACAGCAATTAATATAATAATCGCAAGAATCTTAATGAGCGCAAACCAGAACTCTAACTCACCAAACAAGCGAACTGTTAACAGGTTTAAACCCATAATAAATACAATCGCGGCAACACTGATCATCGCCCCTTCAACAGGCGAGAAAGGTAGACCATTATTGAAGAACTGTAAGTAATAGATAATTGCAGAAAGGTCAGCGATACCAATCGTGATCCAACATAACCAGTATGTCCACCCTACAAAATAACCTGCCCATGGACCGATTAAATCTGTTGTGAAGTCAATAAATGATTTATAGGCAAGGTTTGAAAGAAGTAATTCGCCAAGCGCACGCATGACAAAAAACACCATCACACCAATAATCAAATAAATGAATAAGATCGACGGACCAGCAAGACTAATTGTTTTGCCTGATCCCATAAATAATCCGGTACCAATTGCACCACCAATCGCGATTAGTTGTAAATGCCGATTGGAGAGGCTTCGATGGAGCTCACCTTGTTCATGAGGCTCGCTCAGATTTTGATTCGACATTTTATAAATACACTCCAGTAATTTTTTTAGTCCGTTAGCTAAATTCAAATCAAAAAGACGATATCGCACCATTTGCAGGTATCTTTTAAATGTATATTTTTTGACAACTTTTCAGCTAACCAATTTGTCTGTATTGCTGAGGATTCCAAGCTACATACAATTAAATCCGATAATACGCACAAGCCCATAGCAATACAACGCACTTTTTTGGAACATCCAGTTTCTCATTTAATGATCAATCTCATATGAAAAAAGGTGGTCAATATGACCACCTTTTTTCATATGAGATTGTTAAACTCTAGCTTCCTGTTTTCTTAACTTGCGCATTCAGTTCTTGGTTTTTCTTCAATCTTTCTTCCCAGAATGTCGCATTTTTAATTCCTAATTTAATAGGGTCAAATGTGTACTCTTTTACTCCCGCTTTTTGTTGTTCTTCGTAATCTTTTAATGCCTTAATCGTTGGTTTATAAATAAAGTACGTTACGACAATACCAATAATATTAATCCATGCCATTAAGCCTACACCAATATCACCAATACCCCAGATATAACCTGTGGCACTCAGTAAACCATAACCTACAGCAAGAATGATTGAACATTTCACAATGAACAATAATGACGGTGATTTTGTAATGTAGCTCAAATAAGCAAGGTTTGTTTCTGCAATATAGTAATAAGCTACGATAGTGGTGAAAGCAAAGAAGAATACGGCTAAAGCAACAAAGATCTGACCAAAATTACCAAAAATAGTGCTCACAGCCATTTGTGTAAATGCAGGAGAACCAATTTCAGTCGAGGCAGGGACATTTTGAACAATGAATTGACCTGCTTCTAAAGCCCCCTGAACATTATATTGACTTGTCATTAAAATCATAAATGCAGTAGCAGAACAAACAATTATACTATCAAAGTGAATTGAAAAAGATTGTACTAAACCTTGTTGAGCTGGATGTTGAACTTCTGCTGCCGCTGCTGCGTGTGGTCCTGTTCCTTGGCCTGCCTCATTGGCATAAACACCACGTTTTCCCCCCCAACCGATTGCAGCACCAAGACCTGCCATTGGCGTAAATGCATCTGTAAAAATCAGGCTTAATACTTTTGGAAGATCTGAGATGTTAACCACAACAATGATAACAGCCATGAGGAAATAACCAATTGCCATGAAAGGTACAACCAGTTCAGCAAACTGAGCAATTCGTTTAATCCCACCGAAGATGAGGATAGCCAGCAAACCAATCACGACGACCAAAGCAACGAGTTTATAGACACCAACATCACCAAAAACAATTGCGCCTTCACCTGTAATCTGTGTAAATGCCTTACCTACTGCATTGGCTTGAATACCCGGTAAAAACAAACCACAAGCGACAATTGCTGCAATAGCAAATACAATTCCTAACCAACGCTGACCTAGTCCTCTATCAAAATAAAATGCTGGGCCACCGCGATATTGTCCTTGATACTCAACTTTATAAAGCTGACCAAGTGTCGATTCTACATAAGCTGTACCGGCACCAAAGAATGCAACCATCCACATCCAAAAAACTGCACCGGGTCCACCAAAGCCAATTGCTGCTGCAACACCCGCAATGTTACCTACACCAATACGGCCTGCTAAAGATACTGATAATGCCTGAAAAGATGAAACGCCCTGCTCTGAAGAAGTACCTTTTATTAAAAGTCTAGCCATTTCCTTAATTTGGCGGACCTGAACAAATCTTGTCAAAATAGAAAAGAATAAACCAACGCCTAAACATAAATAGATAAGCGCCTTACTCCATATAATACTATTTACCCAATCAACAATTTCTGCTGCACTCATAGATATCAACCTTTTGTATTTCTAAAAATACAATACTCATATTATTTTGTTCGTTTTCACTTCAGCAATATCCATGCCATATCTATAATAAACAGCTAGATACATACTCCAGTAAAAACACCTTCCTTGGGGAATAGATTAGATTTTTTATATCCATTGAAAACAAACTTTATCTGACTTGTAAAAATCCAATATCGTGTTATTTTTGATGTCTTTCCCTTATTAGTTCCTTAGAAGATCCCTTCAAATTTCCTCAATATCTTTTATGATAATTTTAGGAAAGAAGAACGAAGAACTTCCTAAGAACTATATTTATATAATATCGAGCAAAATTTCAATTTTTTATGAGCAAAGTCAAAACTGTTTACCGTTGCGAGCAATGTGGTGCCGATCATCTTAAATGGGCTGGTCAATGCTCAGAGTGTGGTGAATGGAATTCTCTGACTGAAGTTAAACTTGAGCCAACCACTGCTCACCGCGCACGTCCTAAAATTGGGGGCTATGCGGGTCAAGTTGCTAATATTACAACGCTAAATAAAGTTTCCGTTTCTCATGAAACCCGCTTACCTACAGGCATTAGCGAATTTGACCGAGTGCTTGGCGGCGGTTTGGTGACAGGTTCTGTGGTGCTGATTGGTGGTGACCCCGGTATTGGTAAATCAACCATTCTTTTGCAAACTGCAACGCACATGGCAAGCGCAAAAAGCTCTGCACTTTATATTACGGGTGAGGAATCTTTATCTCAGGTAGCGCTTCGTGCGCAACGTCTTGATCTACCAACCGACCAATTAAAAGTCATGGCTGAAACCTGTGTAGAACGCATTTGTGAGGTTTTAGAACAAGAAAAACCTGTAGTCGCTATTCTAGATTCGATTCAAACCCTTTATACAGAAACCCTCCAATCTGCTCCGGGTGGTGTTTCACAAATTCGTGAATCAGCTGCTTTATTAACCCGCTATGCAAAAAATAGTGGCACAGCGCTATTTATTGTTGGCCATGTGACCAAAGAAGGTGCACTGGCAGGTCCG
The DNA here is from genome assembly GCF_000588015.1 of Acinetobacter sp. 1294243. Taxonomy (NCBI): domain Bacteria; kingdom Pseudomonadati; phylum Pseudomonadota; class Gammaproteobacteria; order Moraxellales; family Moraxellaceae; genus Acinetobacter; species Acinetobacter sp. 1294243. Next base: position 54,011 of record NZ_JFXG01000003.1, on the reverse strand, counting down.
CGTGTTTTAGAGCATATGGTGGACTGCGTACTTTACTTTGAAGGTCAATCAGACTCTCGCTATCGCATGATTCGTGCTGTTAAAAACCGTTTTGGCGCCGTCAATGAACTTGGCGTATTTGGCATGACTGATAAAGGCTTACGTGAAGTTGCTAACCCTTCTGCCATTTTCTTAAGTCGTTATGATGAAGCGATTCCCGGTTCAATTGTCATGATTAGCCGTGAAGGAACTCGGCCTCTTTTGGTCGAAGTGCAAGCTTTAGTTGATGATGCTCAAGGACAACCACGACGTGTTGCACTTGGTCTGGAACAAAACCGTTTAAATATGCTACTTGCTGTAATGCATCGTCATGGCGGCGTGCAAACCACTGGACAAGATGTATACGTCAACATTGTAGGTGGCTTAAAAATTACCGAAACAGGTTCTGATTTGGCTGTCTTATTAGCCTGTGCTTCAAGTTTACGTACTAAAGCATTACCTCAACAACTTGCAGTTTTTGGTGAAGTTGGTCTCTCAGGTGAAATTCGTCCTGTTCCTAATGGTCAAGAGCGCTTAAAAGAAGCAGCAAAACATGGCTTTAAATATGTCATTTTACCAAGAGGAAACGCCCCTCAAAAGGCAATTCCGGGCGTACAAGTCATTGCTGTTGCTCGATTGCATGAAGCCTTGACCGAAGCCATGCAACTCAGTGATGAATTGACATAAAAAAACATACTTTTAAGGTTGAAATTTAAGGTAAATACCTGCATAAATACTATTGTAAATTAACTTTAAACAGGAATTTCCTATGGAAGTACACCAGCGTGGCTTGATTACCGGTATTTTAATGGCTGCTTTAGCAATTTCGCCTCTTGCTGAAGCTAAACGTGCAGGTGGTGGTAAAAGCCACGGTATGGCACGATCTACCACTTCAAGCCAGTCTTATCAACAACCTCGTCAAGTGACTCCAGTTCAACAAACTACTACAGCGCCTCAGAAATCTGGTCCAGGCGTTGGTTCAATGGTTGCAGCTGGTGTGGCTGGGGCTGCCGTAGGTGCTGTTGCAGCAAATGCTTTAGCTGATGACAAACCAACATCTACTGAACAACAAGCAACACAGGCGCAAGCACAAGAAGAGAAAAAAGGTGGTATTCCAAGTTGGATTTGGGTATTACTTGCAGCAGCTCTAGCTTTCTTTGTATTCCGTAAATTGGGATCAAAAAAAAAATTAGCAGCTAATAATCCTTACGCACCAAATAATGGCGGTCAAAACCCATTTGGCCGTTCTGCTGCACCACAAGCAACTCCACGTAATGCTGGCGATAATACAAATATCTTTGGTCAATCTGTGGGTGGCGGTGCAGCAACGCAAGCACCTTTTGGCGGTGTTACAACGAGCAATGGCAATCAACTTCCAGATGGTAGTGAACCAGCTGCGTTCTTACGTATTGCACGTCAACGTTTTAATCACATCCAATCGATGAATACTGCAAGTAACATTGAAGAAATTCGCCGTTACTTAACACCAGAACTTTATAGTTCTATGTATAACGACATCATGGCCAACCAAGATCAAGACGTTGCTGAATTTAGTAACTTGAATGCGATGGTTGTAGATAGTGCGACTGAAAATGGTCAATACGTAGTAAGCGTACGTTTCACTGGTACAGTAAGTGAAGACTTAAACAGCTTGCCACAACCGTTTACCGAAATCTGGCACTTTGTTAAACCTGCTGGCTCTCAGCAAGACTGGGTTGTTGCAGGTATTCAACAAGCTTAAGCTAAATAAATCCTAAATAAAAAAGCCACAATATTGTGGCTTTTTTATTTGTCAGCGTTTAAGCAATTTCTGCTGGAAAGGTCACTACTTTTTCAATTTTGACCTGATCCATTGCAACCATGAGTAAACGGTCTACACCTAAAGCGATACCTGAGCATTCCGGCATATGAGGCAACGCTGCTAACAGATGCTCATCTAAAGGCATAACATGAAGCCCCTGCTTAGCCCGCTCTGCATTATCTGCTTCAAAGCGTGAACGTAACACATCTGCATCGAGCAATTCATCGTAGGCATTGGCTAGCTCTAAGCCTTCAATATAAACCTCGAAACGCGCCGCGACCTCTTCCCCATCTTCATCTACTTTCACTTTTGCCAAAGAGGCCATTTCTGCTGGAAAGTCAGTTAAAAAAACTGGAGCATCAAAACCTAAACTTGGTTCAACAAAATGAGAAAATAACAAATCCATATAAGCTAGGCGATCATCACCCAAGTCGAGATTTAACCCCACACGATTTGCCGTATCTTTGAGTTGTTTCAAAGTTGCCTGCAAAGGGTTGATATCAAGACGATCTTGAAAGGCATGTTTATAACTTAAAACAAAAGGACGAACTTCACCAAAACGATGCTGCAAACAGGTTTGCAATAAATCGGCTGTTTCATGCATTAACGCTTTTAAGTCCAGACCCGGACGGTACCATTCAAGCATGGTAAATTCACTATTGTGTTTACGCCCGTGTTCATCATCGCGGAACACCTTACAAATCTGGTAAATCGGCCCACTACCGCTCGCCAATAAACGCTTCATCGCAAACTCTGGTGAAGTCTGTAAATATTGCGTTTGCAATTTGCCATTAATATGGCGCAAAGCCTGAACCGAAGCTAGATGCACATCGGTGACACCTGCTTGTGAAACGATCGGTGTTTCAACTTCCATAACATCACGTTCCGCAAAAAACTGACGAATTTGGGTATAGAGCTTGGCACGTGCTTTTAAGGCATCAATTGAACAAGTAGGTTGATAACTTAAACTCATGCCTGTGGTCCCCCATGTGCTGCCCATTCACGGCGCAGCGGATAATTTTTACGTAATAAATCAAATGCTTTTTGCTCTACTTTTCCGTCTTTAATACAGGCACGAATGTTGGCATCATCTTGAGCAATATCATAAATTTGAGATAGTTTTTGGTTTAACACCGCTTTTAAATCATATCCTGAAAAATAGTCTTCGCATGCAGGTAGCTGAGTTTCAAAACGCTTATTAATGTCGTATCCAAATTCTTGGCAAAACGCTTCATAAATCATTTGGGTACCGCGGGCTTTTCCTTCAAGGCTATAACCAGCAATATGCGGTGTTGCTAAAGCCAACATGTCTATGAGTTCTTCTGATATGACTGGTTCATGCTCAAATACATCAAGCACCACTTTACGCTGTGTACGTTGAATATCTTCCATTAAAGCGGCTTCTTTCACGACTGGACCACGTGCACTATTAATTAAAATCGTGTCAGGTTGAAGCGCTGCAAAAGCTTTTTCATCAAACAAATGATATGTGGGATGTTGACCGTTTTTTGTAAGCGGCACATGAATTGAAATGGCATTGGCTTGTTGCAACAGAGTTTCTAAGCTTACATTTTCAATTGTGTCTAGTTTCACATATGGGTCAAAGCCAATTACATTCCAGCCAAGTAACTGAGCCATATAAGCCAAGCGCTTACCGACGTTGCCAAGGCCAACAATACCTAGGGTAAATTTTTCTTGTTGTTCTAAAAGGTTTGCATCTAAATGAAGTAAAGCAGTAATGACATATTCAGCAACCGCTTGCGCATTACAACCAGCCGCATTTGCCCATGTAATTCCTTGTTTTTCTAACGCCGCAATATCTAAATGATCGGTCCCGATTGTGGCACTGCCCACATATTTTAATGCTGTGTTTTCAATTAAACTTGCGTTAACTGCAGTAACCGAGCGGACCAGTAAAGCTTCAGCATCTTTTACATCTGCATGGGTTAAAGTGCGCCCTGCTTTGTGTTGAATATCGCCAAACTCAGAAAAAAAGTAATCGGTAAATGCCAAATTTTCATCTGCGACGATTTTCATTGTCTGCAACCCATAGCTTATAAAAACGTTATTATCCTTTGAGTTGTAGCAAAGCACAATGTTAATGCCTTTAAATTCACGATTCTAAACTTTGACGGTTTGCAAATTACAAGCCACCACCAAAGTAGAAATAGGCCATTACGGCCAGTGTGATCCAAACTAGAATAATCAACACAGCAACCAAATAATTTTGAGGTCGACGCTCCTGTTGATCTAACCATTCTTCAGCTTGTTGTTCCGCATCTAAAATGACTTGTTGAGGTGTAAAACGCATAGCTAACCAAATCAGCATCGGTAGAATGATGGCCTCATCTAAAAGGCCTAAAATAGGAATAAAATCTGGAATTAAATCGATTGGACTAAAGGCATAAGCCACAGCCACCACAGCAATAACTTTTGGGAACCATGGCATTTGAGGATGCTTTGATGCAAACCAAAGCATAATAATTTGTTTTTTTAGACGTTTTGCCCATTCTTTTAGTGATTGTAACCAAGACATTTGGACAGACTCTGAACCTTTAGAGTTTTATAATAATCCATAAAACCTATCCTTAGCTTAAAAGCCAAAGAAATGTCAGATGAGCTCTATTTTAGGTTCTTCATCTTGAACAATATATTTTAAATTTCTGTATATAAAACAAATCTATCTCCTCTACAAAAACTCGCCAAAGTCAGGCCAGATTGTTTTGCTAATTGAATAGCCATGCTGGTAGGTGCTGAAATTGACGCCAGTAGGCTGATGTTCAGCTGAGCACATTTTCGTATTAGCTCATAACTTGCCCGACTGGTCATCACCACAAAACCTAAACTGGTGTCGTAGTTTTCTTGCGCTAAATAACCGATTAATTTATCTAAAGCATTATGGCGGCCAACATCTTCAAATAAAGCCACGATTTGTCCATCAATCACCCATGCTGCGGCATGTGCGCCACCCGTTAAAGCGGTAATTTCCTGTTGGGCTTTTAAGTGAGAAATGGCACTCGGAATTTGCTCAAGCCATATTTTTGATGCATGCGTTGTAATTTTAGGAACATCTAACTGAAACTGCTCTAAGCTTTCAATTCCACATAAACCACAGCCTGTACGGCCTACCATCATTCGGCGATGTTCTTTTAATGCAGCAAACGCTCTAGATGAAATGGTCATTTCAACCGTAATGCCCAATTCATTTTGATGTACATCAAGCGCATATAGCTCTTTTAAGCTTGTTAAAATTCCTTCGGAGAGACTAAAGCCTTTGGCAAATAAATCAACATCAGTCGGTGTGGCCATCATCACCGCATGCGAAATACCGTTATACACCAAGGCGATTGGGTACTCTTGCACAATATGATCTAAAACATTTTCAGAGTTGGTTTTGTTAAACCGCTGTACTAGTAATGTTTCAACCCCATAAGAATGTGGTGTCAAAATTATTTCCTTTATTTCAAAATGGCGCTTGTTTAGAGCGCCATTTGTTTGGATGATATTTTTTAATATTGCCTTTGATTAAAGGTTGCTTACTTTCTTATCGGCATCTTCAGGGGCTACTGCGGTTGCCAAGTTAAAATGCTCTGGCGCATTTCCGGGATGCAAAATCACAGGAACGCTTTTTGAAGCAGGAATCTTGGCATATTTATCATGACTACTTAATGCCACCAAAGGATTAGTTTCTGGATAGTAAGCGGCTAAACTGCCTCGCGGAATGTTGTACGGCACAATACGGAAACTATGCACGATACGTTTCACACCGTCCGAGAAAACACTTTCAATATCGACCCATTGGTTTGCTTCGAAACCAGCTTCATCAATATCAGCTTGGTTCATAAACAACACACGGCGCTGACCAAACACTCCGCGGTAACGGTCATCTAGACCATAAAGTGTCGTGTTGTATTGGTCATGAGAACGCGTGGTCATTAAGGTATAAACTTTACTGTCGGTATATGCGGCAGCGTACTGATTTTCTTTATCGGCATAGACTTCACTCAGCGGTGTAATCATAAACTGCGCTTTACCACTTTTTGTATTCCAGATGTGCTGATTGGCTGGATGTTCAAGGTGGAAGCCACCCGGCTTATAAACACGTAAATTAAAGTCATGGAACTCATCAAATACATCGGCAATTGAGTCACGAATACGGTCATAGCTTTCGATATACCATTTCCACTTAATTTGGCTGTCTGGAAGCACTGCTTCAGCCATTCGGGCGACGATATCTGGTTCAGACAAAATATTGTCAGAAATTGGAGCGTTACGCCCTGCTGACAAATGAATATTACTCATCGAATCTTCGACTGAAATTGCCTGTGGGCCATGAAGCTGCTCATCAATTTCGGTACGCCCTAAACATGGCAAAATAAGTGCATCTTTACCACACACCAAATGGCTACGGTTTAACTTGGTTGCGACATGAACGGTTAAATTACACTTTCTAAGTGCTTCTTGGGTATGCGGCGTATCTGGCGTTGCAACTGCAAAGTTCCCACCCAAACCAATAAAGACTTTGACCTCGCCTTCAGCCATGGCTTTAATGGTCTCAACAACACCATGCCCATTTTTTCTCGGTGATTTAATTCCAAATACGCGGTCAATGTTATCGAGTAATTTAGGGCTAGGCAGTTCATTAATACCCATGGTTCGGTCGCCTTGCACGTTACTGTGTCCACGAACTGGACATAGCCCTGCACCCGGTCTGCCAATTTGTCCACGCGCCAACAATAAATTTGCCAGCATATGTACGTTAGCTGTGCCGTGGCGGTGTTGCGTGATACCCATTCCCCAACAGAAAATTGAACGCTCTGATTCTAAAAAGAGTTTGGCGAGTTTTTCTAAATGTTCAGGCGATAACCCTGAGTGTTTATAAATATCTGCCCATTCAGTTCTTTCAACCTCAGCAATCATTTCATCAAAACCAACGGTATTAACCGCAATAAAGTTTCGGTCAAAAACGCTTGGTTTACCTGAGGCAAGTGCTTTTTTATCCCACTCATTTAAGTGCTTTAACATCCCTAACATTAGTGCATAGTCGCCCCCAATTTTAGGTTGGAAATAATAACGACTAATTGGCGTACTACCGTTAGTCATCATTTCAAGCGGTGCTTGCGGGTCTTGGAAACGCTCAAGACCTCGCTCTTTAATTGGGTTAATCGCAATAATGTTGCCGCCACGTTTAGATACTTCACGCAAAGTACCTAACATACGTGGATGGTTGGTTCCGGGGTTATGACCAAAACTAAAAATAGCATCGGCTACGTCAAAGTCTTCTAGGGTGACTGTGCCTTTTCCTAAACCAATCGAGTCAAGTAAGCCAACACTTGTGGTTTCATGACACATGTTCGAGCAGTCTGGAAAGTTATTTGTACCAAAGCTTCGCACAAATAATTGATATAAAAATGCTGCTTCGTTACTGGCACGGCCAGAGGTATAAAATGCCGCTTGGTCTGGGTTGTCTAGCACATGTAAATGTTGAGCAATGAGTTTAAATGCATCGTCCCATGAAATAGGCACATATTTATCGGTTGCAGCATCATAGCGAACTGGGTCTGTTAAGCGGCCTAAGTCTTCGAGGAAAAAGTCACTTTGTTCTGATAACCAACTGACGGTATGCCCTGCGAAATATTCAGGAGTCACTGTTTTACTGGTTGCTTCAAAGGCAACTGCTTTTGCACCATTTTCACAGAAGTTAAAGGCATGAGCATCTTTCTTTTCTGGCCATGCACAGCCGGGACAGTCAAAACCTGTAGGCTGGTTAATGTTGAGTAAGGTAATTGAACCTTTACCTAAAATATCTTGTCGCTTTAAGTTTCGAGCAACACTAAGGAGTGCGCCCCACCCGCCAGCAGGATGAGTATATGGCTCAATTCGCGCAAAACCGTTATTTTCCTGTATATGCTTTTGTTCTTCTGAATTATCCACTTTTTCATCCTCTTATTTCTTCTTAGGCATTCAACAGATCCAATAAAACCACAATTTAATTATGCTTATATTAAGAATCGCTGCTGTCTATCTTATGGGCAGAGTCCGCTTGGTATGTTATTCACCATATTTTAAAAAGCTGGCTCAACTGTTCTTATAATATGTGCCATATTTTTTACAATTACAATCATTTAGGCCAACGGCGCTATTTATAGAAAAACATATAAAACAATGAGTTAAAAAGATAGAAACTCCGCCTTTTACAGATCAAAACATTATTGGCTTTTATTTTTAACAGATTGAAAGCCTTTTAAAATTGATGTTTACATGTCTTTATCTATGTTTTTTTCGTATTAAACAGTATAAAACAATTAAAAATCTATCCACATTAGAGCATTTATGAAGGTTGTGATCGCCCCTGACTCATTTAAAGACAGCTTATCTGCTTTAAACGTAGCTCAGGCCATTGCCAAAGGATGGCAAGAAGTTTTTCCTCATGCAGAAACGATTTTATGCCCGATGGCCGATGGCGGCGAAGGAACTATTGAAGCAGTGTTAGAGGTCTGTGAAGGTGAATGGCGTGAAAAAACTGTAGTCGGGCCATTAGGTCAGCCTGTTCAAGCCAAATGGGGCTGGTTAGAAAAACAAAAAATCGCCATCATTGAAATGGCTCAAGCGAGCGGCATACAGTTAGTCCCACCGTCAGAGCGTGATGCTTGCCACAGCACAACGTTTGGAACAGGCCAGCTCATTCTGGATGCTTTAGACGCAGGCGCAAAAGACATTATTTTAACTGTGGGTGGTAGTGCTACTAATGATGGCGGCACAGGATTACTGAGTGCTTTAGGTGTGGTTTTACTCGATGCCAACCAAGAGGTTTTACCCGCAGGTGGTCTCGCTCTAAGCAACCTATCAAAAATTGATTTAACACATTTCGACTCACGTATTCAGCACACGCGGTTTTTACTGGCTGCCGATGTGAGCAATCCACTTTGCGGTCCTAACGGTGCATCATCTATTTTTGGGCCACAAAAAGGAGCTTCTCCTGCTCAAGTACAACTACTTGATGAAGCGCTTTCCAATTTTGCCGATGTCTCTGCGGAACTTTTAGGTTTCGATAAACGAGATGAAGCGGGTTCTGGTGCTGCAGGAGGTTTAGGCTTTGCAGCCAAAAGTTATTTAAATGCAGACTTTAAAGCTGGAGTCAAAGTCGTGGCTGAACTGAATCAGCTTGAGCATAAAATTTCTGACGCAGATTGGGTCATTACCGGTGAAGGTAAATTTGACCAACAAACCTTAAGCGGTAAAACCGTTTTCGGGGTAAGCCAAATTGCCAAAGCCCACAATGTTCCTGTCATTGTGATTGCAGGAACTTTAGGCCAAGGCTATCAAGCACTTTATGAGCACGGCGTTACGGCTGCTTTTTCGCTAACAAATGGTCCCATCACATTAGAACAAGCCTGCGAACATGCAACCAAACTCATTTATGAGCGAACCGTCGATATAGCGAGGTTAATTCAGTTTAGCCAAACCAGCTTGAAAGATAAAAAAAGTTTAATCGGCTAACTTTAAAAGACTCTCTTTACAGCTTTCCAATATTTCATCGCTAAGGATTGATTGGTCTGGGCATGCGCGAGACAAGGCAATTGCCCCTACGGATTGAGCAAGAATATTAATAGCTTGCTTTCTCAACTCTGGCGCTTCCAAAGAAGCTTGTTTTGCACGTTCATTCATAATGAACTGAATAAGTTGCTCAATGCCCTCTTCAAATTCGACTTTTACTTCGTCTGGTTGTCTTGCAGCATCACAAGATAATGCTGTTAGAGTACATCCCAAATCTCGATTATCTCGATGAGTGCGAGACACATAAAGCTGAATAAATTGAGTTAAGTTTAAGCCTTCTATTCTTTTTAAGACTTGCTCAAGCCCATGTTTAACAGTAATTGAGACAAGGTCTGTTTTCGAGCTGAAATGTTTATAAAACCCACCGTGGGTAAAGCCTGCGCTAGACATTAATTCAGCAATGCCTACACCGTCATAGCCTTTGCTACGAAACAGTTGAGTCGCCTTCTCGACAATTTTTTCTCGGTTTTCTTTTACCTGAGTTTTACTGACTTTCATGTTGGCCTACCCACTTTTACTCACCCTATTCGTCACAATTATACATTGATTATGGTTGACATCAAAACTTGCATATTTTAGATTATAGTTATCATCTAAAAATTAAAGCGTGGAGACATCACATGTCAGCTCAATCGAAAGTACTTATTACAGGAGCTTCGTCAGGAATTGGTTCTGTCTATGCAGACCGATTTGCTCAACGTGGCCATAACTTAATCTTGGTTGCACGAGACACCAACCGTCTAGATAAAATCTCAAAAGATCTTCAAGAAAAATACGGCGTACAAGTCGAGTTCATTCAAGCCGATCTATCAAACGATCAAGACATCAGTAAAATTGAAGATGTACTCAAAAACGATGCTGATATTGAAATCTTGGTAAATAACGCTGGCATTGCACTGAACGGAAACTTTTTAACTCAAGATATTAAAGACATTGAAAAACTTATTAATTTAAATATGACTGCGGTTGTTCGTTTGTCTCATGCAATTTCGCAATCACTTAGACATAAAGGTAAAGGCGCAATTATTAATTTAGGCTCTGTGCTTGGATTAGCGCCTGAATTTGGTTCTACCATTTATGGCGCAAGTAAATCTTTCATCCAATTTTTTAGCCAAGGCTTATATTTAGAATTAAAAAATCATGGCGTGCATGTTCAAGCCGTATTGCCTTCGGCAACTAAAACCGAAATTTGGGAACGTTCTGGCATCGACTTAAGCCAAGTTCCACCATTAATGGATGTCAATGATTTGGTCGATGCCGCTCTGATTGGTTTTGATCGTAAAGAAACAATTACAATTCCTGTGCTGAAAGACGAAAATCAATGGAATAATTTTGAAAAATCACGTATCACATTACTACCAAACTTTTCTTCGGCTGATGTAGCCCAACGTTATAAAAACTAACGAGTACCGCTACCCAACTCTTAAGTAGGAAAATCTTATGAATGTTATTGATGCCATCCGTAACCGCCGCGCAGTTAAACGCTTCGACCCTGCTTTTCAACTTTCTGAAGATAACAAAAAGCAGTTGTTGCAAGAAGTTTTAGCAAATGCGCCAAGCGCTTTTAACTTACAACATTGGCGTCCAGTCATCATTGAAGATACTGAGTTAAGACAAAAAATTCGCACCATTGCTTGGGATCAACCACAAGTTACAGAATCATCATTACTAATTGTGTTGTGTGCAAAAGTAAATACATGGGAAGTTGATGCTAAGCGTGTGTGGGATGGCGCGACTCCAGAAGTACAAAATATTATGGCTGGCGCAATTGACCAATATTACCGTGACCGTCCACAAACCCAACGTGACGAAGTTATGCGTAGTGCAGGTATTTTTGCTCAAACCTTGATGCTTCTTGCTCAAGAGCATGGTTTAGACAGTTGCCCTATGGATGGTTTTGACTTTGACGCAATGGCGAAGCTCATTAACTTACCTGAAGATCACGTGGTATGTTTAATGATTGCTGTTGGTAAGTCAGCTTCCGAACCTTACCCACGCGTGGGCAAACTTCCTTACGACGATGTCATTATTCAAAATACATTCTAAGTTTTTAGTCAGATTTTAGGCCCTCATGCTATTTATAGCATGAGGGCCTAATTGTTAATGACATTCTATTTTGTAAAATCATTTGGCCTTTTTGGTGTTTAACTTATTGGTTAAACGACGAACTAAAAGAAAAAATAAAGGCACAAAGAAAATAGAAAGTAGAGTTCCCGAAATCATCCCACCAGTTACGGCGATACCAATTTCTTTTCGGCTAACAGCCCCTGCTCCTGTAGATACAGCCAATGGAAGAACACCTGCAACAAAAGCCAGAGATGTCATAATAATTGGCCGTAATCGCTGACCCGCACCTTCAATAATAGCGTCCATTAATGCCTGCCCAGCCTCTAACTTGGCTGCCGCAAATTCAACAATCAAAATGGCATTTTTGGCAGAAAGCCCAATGGTGGTAAGCATAGCGACCTGAAAGTAAATATCGTTAACAAAACCTGCCAGACTTGCAGCAACTACAGCCCCAATAAGACCTAAAGGAATCACTAGCATGACAGAGACAGGAATAGACCAACTTTCATAAAGTGCTGCCAAACATAAAAAGATAAAGATGATTGAGGCTAAATATAACCAGATCGTTTGGCCACCCGCTAGTTTCTCTTGATAAGACAACCCACTCCACTGAAGATTAAAACCTTGTTGTTGGTCTACTAACTGCTGCATCTTATCCATAGCCCCACCAGAACTCTCACCAGCTGCCGCAGAGCCTTGTATTTGAACGGCTGAAAGACCGTTAAAGCGTTGCAGCATTTGAGGGCCCATCTGCCATTTCACAGAAGAGAAGCTAGAAAATGGCGTCATCTCACCAGTAGCACCGCGAACATACCATTGCCCAATATCTTGAGGTAAGGAACGATAGATTGCCTCTCCTTGCAAATAAACTCGCTTAACACGTCCCTGATCTATGAAATCGTTAATATAAGATCCGCCCCACGCCGATGAGAGCGTATTACTAATATCTGCTTGGGCTAATCCAAGAGCACTGGCTTTTCTTTGATCGATATCGACTTGTAACTGGGCTTTATCTTCTAAGCTATTTAAACGTACTGCAGCTAGGACAGAATCAGCATTTGCTGCTTTTAACACATTATTTTGTGCTGCGAGTAAAGCATCTCGTCCTTTATTTTCAGCATCTTGCAACCAAAATTCAAAGCCACTAGATTGCCCAAGGCCTCTTACAGCAGCGGGTGAAAGTACCTGAACACGTGCGTTACGCAGTGACTTAAAATGTGCATTTGCACGAGCAATCACAGCTTCGGCTGTATTTTCACTACCTTCTCGGTCATCCCAATGTTTGAGTCCGGCAAATGCCATTCCCACATTTTGCCCACTGCCTGCGTTATTTCTACCCATCACCATGAAAATCACATTGAGATTATTCTTTTCTTTCGTCAAAAAGTAATCTGCAATCTGATTACCAACCCGCTCTGTTTCAGCTAGTGTCGTGCCTACAGGCGTACTAAATTGAACCATAACCGAGCCTTGGTCTTCTTGTGGTAAAAACCCCGTATTCATACGCGTATATTGCCAACCTAACAAAGCTGTAATACCTACGAATATGATCATAAAGACTTTGGGTTTACCTAAAACAGCAACTAGCTTTGTGCGGTAGCCTGACTGCCCTTGTTCGACTTTACGATTGAACCAAGTAAAGAATTTTCTCTGCTTATGTTTTTCATTTGCAGGTTTGAGTAATGTTGCACATAACGCAGGTGAAAGTGTTAAAGCAACAATTGCTGAAAGTACCATTGCCGATACGAGCGTTACCGAGAACTGGCGATAGATAATCCCGACGGAACCACCAAAAAATGCCATAGGTAAAAATACCGCTGCGAGTACCATGGCAATACCCACGAGCGCACCCGATATCTCCTGCATTGAAATTAGGGTGGCTTGCCGAGCATCAAGATTTTGCTCATGCATAACCCGCTCGACATTTTCTACAACGACAATCGCGTCATCTACCAGTAAACCAATTGCGAGTACCATCGCAAACAAAGTCAGTGTATTAATGCTATAGCCAAGTACGCTCAACACACCAAATGTTCCTAACAATACAACTGGAACAGCAATTGCCGGAATTAAAGTCGCACGCCAGCTCTGCAAAAATAAGAACATGACAATAATAACGAGAACAATCGCTTCAGCTAAAGTTTTAATCACTCCATTTACAGAAGCTTCTACAAATGGCGTACTGTCGCGTGGGTATGCAACTTTTAAACCCGCTGGCATAGAGGCAGTTAACCGTGTGACTTCAGCTTTAACTCGTTCAGCCGTTTCTAATGCATTGGCACCAGAAGCAAGTTGAATAGACATACCCGAAGCTGGTTTTCCATTCAAACGTGTAGAAGTCTGATAACTCTCTGCACCACGCTCGACTCGGGCAACATCTTTAAGTAATACAACCGCACCATTTGTTTGTGTCCGCAAAATAATATTTTCAAATTGGCCCACAGTTTGTAGCCGAGATAATGCTGTTACTGTTGCATTTAGAGCCTGCCCATCACGCGTGGGTAATGCGCCCAATTCTCCTGCTGTAATTTGAGTGTTTTGTGCTTCAATTGCAGTTCTAACATCTGATGGCATTAATCCATAACTGTTTAATTTATGAGGATCAAGCCAGATGCGCATTGCATATTGAGCACCAAATACGGTGATTTCACCCACTCCATCGACCCGACTTAATGGGTCTTGCAGTGTACTCACCATATAGTCAGATATGTCGACAGAAGATCTAGTCCCACTTTCATCGTAAAGCGCAAAGACCAGTAAACTATCGCCTTGTGACTTTGTCACAGTGATCCCTTGCTGCTGAACCTCTTGAGGCAATCGACTAAGTGCCTGATTCACAGCATTTTGCACCTGCACCTGAGCAGTGTCAGGATTGGTATTCTGATCAAAACTAAGACTTATCCTTGCTTGCCCCGCCGAACTACTACTCGATGAAAAATAAAGTAGACCATCAATCCCTTTAATTTGTTGCTCCAAAATCTGGGTAACACTGTCTTCAACAGTTTTGGCAGATGCTCCCGGATAGTTTGCAGTAACATTTACACCCGGTGGTGCAATGTCAGGATATTGTTCAATGGGTAACGTTAAAATCGAAATCGTCCCCAATGCCATAATACAAATAGAGAGGACCCAAGCAAAAATAGGTCGTGCAATAAAAAAACTCGACAACATACGCAATCCTCAACTCATTGGGGTAGGTTCAATCGTCATGCCGGCACTTAAGCCTTGCAGACCCTCAACAATGACTTGATCTCCTGCTTTCAAGCCAGAGGTCACTAACCAACGATTATCAATTGCATCACCTAGAGTAATTTTTCGTTGCTCGGCTTTATTCTCTTTTCCAACAATCCAAACAAGTGGATTTCCTTCTGCGTCTCGGAACAGCGCACCTTGAGGAATTAAGACGCTGTTAGGACGTGTTCCCGTTCCAAGTTCTGCCCGCACATACAGGCCGGGCAATAACGCATTATTGGGATTGGGAAATGCTGCACGTAAGGTGACACTTCCTGTCGCCTCATCTACAGCGACATCACTAAACTTAAAAGTCCCCTGTTCTACATAGGCAGTGCCATTCTCAAGCTTCAAACGTACTGAAAGTTCAGTCGGTTTTATTCCATTTTCAGCAAGTTGTTTACGCAGTGCCATGTATTCATCACTCGACTGAGTCAAATCGACATACATGGGGTCCAGTTTTTGAATCGTTGCTAAAGGATCTATTTGAGCAGAGGTGACTAAAGCCCCACGTGTAATCGAAGAGCGCCCTATCCGTCCTGAAATTGGCGCACTAACTTGTGTGTAACGTAAATTGGTTCGTGCTGTTTTCAGTACAGCTTCATTTACGGCAACAGTCGCTTTCGCTTGCTCATATGCACTTTGAGCATTATCAAGCTCTTGTTGACTCACCCCATTTACTTTAATTAATTCTTTATAACGCTCGGCTTGAAGGCGAGTCGAATTTACAGTGGCTTTTGCTAATGCAAGATTACCAGCGGCTTCATCCACACTATCCCGATAGAGTGATGAATCAATTTTATAAAGTGGCTGCCCTTTGCTTACTTGCGTGCCTTCTTTAAATAATTGCTCTATTACTACTCCATTGACTTGTGGACGGACCTGAGAAATTTCAGAGGCCACCGTTCTTCCAGCCAATTGATAGGTAGATTCAATCGTCTCTGGTTTTATAGTGATCGTACCCACCTGCTGAATATTTTTAGGGGCAGGCTGATCAGAATCACATCCATTTAAAAAAACAAATAAAGGCAATAAATATATAAACTTACGGTAATTAAAACTTAGATCAAGCATATCTGGGACCCCAGACTTATAGACAATTTATTTACTTTACTGTAAAGTAAATAAATAAGATGTGCAAGAAAGCCGATATGTTAAAAAAATCTCCAGGTCGTCCCTCTCGAATTCGCCCTACTATCATTGCTGCAGCACGCGAACTATTTCTAGAGCATGGATTAGAAGTCCGTTTAGAGGCTGTTGCCACGAAAGCCGGTACAAATCGACAAACTTTATATAACCACTTCCCGACCAAGACAGCGTTACTCATCGAAGTCTTTGATCATTTAAAAGCAGAAATGGAAGCACCTTTCATTGAGCAGCATGAATTGAAAAATAAGCGTCTAGATCAATTATTGTTAGAAATTGGACAGTCTGTACAAAATCATTTTTATCATATTGACGTCATTCGCCTGCAAAGATTGCTGATTATTGCCTTAGTTGAAATGAAAGAAATTCTTCCTAAAATTCAGCAACGTACTCAAGGGAATATTAAAAGATCTTTAACCGATATTCTTGTAACTGCACACAATGCTGGTATTGTTAAAATTGATCAGCCAGAGGAAGCAACAAAGGCTTTCCTCGGTGCGGTAATGGGCTATACCTATCCCGCTACGTTGATTAGTGGAAACATTCCGACTCCAGAAGAACTAAAACAGTTAAATGAAGAAGTGTGTCGTACCTTTTTAAAAGCATGGCAATATAAAGAATAGCCCCACAACAAAAGCCCTTAAGACAAAAAGGGCTTTTTTAAATTAGACATTTAAACGTCGTATCAATTATTAGTGGCTTGAAGAAACATCCAGCAAACTTATTTAAGCAGATTTAGCATGGATATTTTCATGCTTCATTCATCCTATTTAAACTGCTTCAAAAAACATTCTAATATCATCTCTCTATCCCCTACTTGAGCCGAGCTTAAAAGCTGAATAATGGTTCCTTCAATCATATATAAAAATAATTTGGCGTCCTGAAAGGAAACATCTTTTTTTAGTTTTATTAACTGACTATAGATTTCATTAAGCAACCATGTTCTATATCTCATTGCGGTTATATAGGCTTTTGGATAGGTCAGTTTGGTCTCAAAAATTGCTTTAAATAATAGATAGTAAAGCCCTTCCAAATCGGTATGTAAGACATAAAGTTTTTTAAGTTTATCCACCACACTTGTTTGACTAGTGTACTCAACCATTGAAACTACTTTTTCTTTTAAACGTTCTTTTTGCACGATCATGCAGATTTCAATGAACCGTTCTTTAGAGTGAAAGTAATGATAAAAAGTCGCTTTTGGAATTTGAGATTCTTTCACGATTTTGTCGATTCCAACGGTATGAAATCCGTGATGGTGAAACAGATCAATTGATTTATTTACGACTTGTATGGCACGTGGGGAGATCACTAAATGTGGCATAGTTTTACCGTTATAAAATTATTGTTGTATGTAAACGAGATACTTTTTTGGGAGAAAAAAAGGCATAGCAAAGCCGTAAAGACTATGCTTGGCACATCTCAAGTTTTATTGTTGATTAAGTTTTGGTCGCGACGAATTAAAGCCTAAAAGCGCTAATCGCTATCAAGCTACTTATAAATTTAAGTGGTGTCGATATAGACTTTGGCAGTCGCTGCCAAGAAATTAAGAATGTGCAAAGCCAACTCCTTTTATTGGGAGTTCTGCCAGACATGAATAGGAATTATGGTGGCAGAACGAAAGGGGGTTAGCAGACTGGCTCAAGACCCAGCACACCCGAAGGTGTCCCCCTTCCGTCCTACCGCTACAAAAAGGGAGACGAACGGGTCTACATCAAAAAAATGAATTTTTTCAATGTTCTTGAGCACGGTCTGCTAAAACCGGCTGGCAATGTGGCCAGCAGGCAAAGAATAGTGCCCTGTTCTATTGCAGTCAAGCACACAAAATGACATTTGTTTTAATTTAGATCATTAAAAAGTAAGGATAAATAATGCGTGGGTTATTGTTAAATGGGGGTTTATAAAAGCATAAAAACAGAAAAATTATTAAACAACTATTTGTTATGTTTACACGAATATTCAGTGTAAGGAAAATGATAGATCTTCATTTGAATTAAATTTAAAAGTTATTACACAAACACTGATAATTATAAAAACACAATCCTCTAGACGCGCTAGAATTTTAAAAAATGATTTTTACATAAGGCATCGGATGAACAGACAGAAAATTGGTGTAGATCTTGGAGGTACTAAATTATTAATATTATGTGATGAAATTGAGGAGATATTTAGTACAGGAATTTCATTCACCCCAGAAGAATTAATATCACACCTACAATCTTTTATTTTAAAACATGGAATTAAGCCCGAAAGCATAAGCCTAGCAGTGCCGGGTCTAGTTAACGAATATGGGCACATTGTTAATTGTGATGTCCTCCCTGCATTTATAGGTTGGCAAGGAAATGAAGCATTAAAATTATTATGTAGTAAAACAATTATCTTAAATGATGTAAAAGCTGCCATGCATGCGGAACTAAATGATTCCTCGTCTCATCTCGCAAGCGGCATTATTATGATTGGTACAGGTATTGGGGCTGCATTCATAATAAATGGAAAACCCTTACTGGGAGCTAGTGGTTGGGCTGGTGAGCTAGGTTACTTACCAGTAAAAAGTAATGAAGGAATTAAGCGTCTAGATGAAGTTGCAAGTGGCTCAGCAATTACAAAGCAATGTGCACTCAGTCCATCTAATCTAGCATTAATGGCTAACAATGGAGATCAAACAACTTTAACTGTTATAAAAGAGGCAGGTACTGCTTTCGGTCTTGGAATAGCAACTGTTATTAATCTTTTAAACCCATCGCAATTAGTAATAGGAGGAGGAACAATAGAATTACCCGGTTATTTAGACGCGGCTTTAAAGTCTGCTAAAGAAAACTGCCTTCCTGAGCTTTGGCAAGATTGCGACATATCAAAAGTAAAAGCGGGAAGAAAAGTAGCTGCTTTAGGTGCTATACGTGCAATTGAACAATAAAATAATATGAGTATTTTTCTGATCCGACATGCTGAGAGTGAAGCCAATATTAATGGAAAAACCCTTTCGCATGCTTTGATTACTTTAAGTGAACATGGGCATAAACAAGCTCAAGCACTCTGTTCACAACTACCTAAAATTGATCATGTAATTGTGTCTCGATATTTGCGTACACATTAAACAGCTGCCCCACTTTTGGAAAAATATAATTTCACTTATGAAATAGATGAACATTTGCATGAGTTTAGCTATTTGTCTGAGCGTAAGTGTGCCAATACAAATATGGATGACCGTAAAGCTTGGGTAACTGCATACTGGGAGAAAATGGATTATCAGCATAGAGATGCCGATGATGCAGAGTCTTTTGAAGATCTATATGTTCGGGTTCAAGCTTTTCATGAAAAGCTAAAGGCATTAACTGAAAATTATGACCAAAAGAATTTGGCTGTGTTTAGCCACGGACAGTTTTTACAACTTTTGATGATGCAAATACAGCAGCCTCAGCCGTTATCCAAAGAGTTGATGCAGCAGTTTAGATACAACTTGGTTAATCAGCCGATTAGAAATACTGAGTTTTTTACTTATTAAACTGGTAAATTTAACATAAGCTGTATTGTGTATTTTAGGAAATTTTCATTTTTTCTAAGTCTAATAAAAAGGAAATATATGTCTTCATATTTTGATAGATATACATATTTAATAGGATTTTTTCTGGGATATTTAGATATTTTTGAAAGCAACCAAGATATTTTAAATTATTTTCAAAAAAATCCTGATGAAATTCCTATATGCATTGATGAAATTTCAAAGCTAATAAATGATGATTTATTAGATTGGAAGATCTTTACAGATGAAGCAAATATTTACTTTCAATCTAAAACAGATTTTATTAATTTTTTTAATTGGCTCAAAACTGAATTAAACAAAATAACTTTAGAATAAAGTATTTATTAAGATATCTACTATATAAAATTAAAGAAAGGCAATATGGAAATTTCCTACGTAATCACGCATGGTCCACAAAGCTCTATCATAGATCCTATTGTTTCATCAGAAATTGAAGGTACTTTGATAATTAAAGTTAAAAATAAAATTATCTTCAAGGAAGAAGATCTACTATTATTAGAATTTGCCATTTACTTAAAACAATGGCTTGATAGAGATGAGAAGCAAAATTTTTCTTATTCCTCTATGGAGTTTGAGGAAAAAAATATTCTCACTTTTGCAAAAGAAAAAGATAATTTATGGAGAATCAACTCAGTTTATTTTAATAAAGATAAAAATAATATTTATGTAATGTATCCAGAGATAATAAATGCTTGTATTAACTTTATAAACAAATTAAAAAATGATTTTAAAGGTATAACTTTTCAATATTAGAAAAAATATAAAATTAGGAGAGACAAACTATTGCAGACTACTTTACACAAAAAAGATTAATATTTATACTGACAGAATTAAAGGTACTCTAAAAAATTAAATAAAGTTTCCATACTTCATGTTTTTTTAGAAAGTGATAAAATCAGATTATTCTTTAAAATTGGGATTCTTAAATGTTAAATACAATTTTATTTAGTATTACATTGGGAGTATTCACTTCCATAGTCTCAATTTTTCTTACAGAAAAAATAACAAATGTATTTTTTAATAAAAAAGAATTTTCTGAAAATTATATAATGTTTTCAAAAGTCTTCTATACTTTTTTGTTTATGATTTTTTCAATCTTTTTCTCTATCCTCATAAGAAAAGGTTACCCTATTTATTTTGAAGAAAGCTTAAGACATGTTTTTATAAAAGGATACTTCTCGACCTATTTTATAATTTTTATCATTTTTGTTTTCCAAAAGAATACTTAATATTTTCTGACACACATTTTTTAGTAAAAACCAAATTAGCAGCAAATAATAATGTATAAATTATTTTATTTGATTTCAGATTTAAAAATAGATACTCAATAGACTAATAAATACTGCCTCATTAGATAGGGAGGCAGCATTTGGATATAAGGTCTATTTTAAAGAGGTGTTCCACAAATATCTGTGGTACCTGTTGGATAAGTAAATTGTAGTTTTGAATGATCAGATACTATTTCATATGATATTTCTTTTCCAAGTGAACTAGAGTTGGAAGTATAAAACCCTTCTTCAATGGCAATACCAAATTTCATTTTGCTTAATGGATTTGTATAACTCCATGTGTATCCCCTATCTACTCCATTTACAATATAACCAATTTTCTTGCTGATTTGATTGTAATAAATTCCCACTCTAACTATTTCATTTGCTAAAACTTCTTTTTGTGTCTGATTTGGGGTTATGTTTCCAGAAATAGAACTCATGAACAAATTTTGCTGTGAACCATACGCACTTCCAAAACTTGGCGCGGCAAAAACAATACCGTCATAATTACTTGTTCCTGTGATAAATCCTGAAGCTAGTTCATTTGAGTTTAGATTTATTGGTTTCTTGAAAATATATTCAAAAGCAACAACATTAGACTGAGCAATATTGGTATCAGTTTTAGTTTTTATAAGTGTTCCTATGTTTATATTAGCCAAAGCCTTAGTTAACACTTTC
Organism: Acinetobacter sp. 1294243; assembly: GCF_000588015.1. NCBI lineage: Bacteria > Pseudomonadati > Pseudomonadota > Gammaproteobacteria > Moraxellales > Moraxellaceae > Acinetobacter > Acinetobacter sp. 1294243. The sequence goes on along the minus strand of NZ_JFXG01000003.1, from coordinate 32,704 downwards.
TGACCAGTTATTGTTATATAGTTGCTTGGATTTGGTGTCCCTTCTGGTGTTTGTGAAGCGCTTGGATCAATCTCTAAATCACCAATTTTACATTCAGCCCAGCTCTGTGCACTGACAATTAATAGGCTAAGAATCAATATATTTTTTCTCATTATTTCACCTTAATTTTATTGTGATTTTTGATTGTATGGTAAAAGTTTAAGGTTTAGAAATTTTTCAGATAAAGAGATAATAGGTCAAGTATGCTAAGAATTATTTGATAGCTAGTCTTCTAAAATTAATATAAATCTTGTTCCGATAACTTTGGGTTTCCTTTAAAAATAAATAATCCAAAAGCTAAGCCCCGATTACCGAGACTTAGCTTTTAAAAATAATTTTAAATTAAAAAATTACTTATTTGATGTCTGCAAATTCAGAAACAGGTTTGTTCACTTCAACTTTTGTTCCACCGAATTTTTCGCTTACAAACTTTTGAACTTTAGGTAAGTGGTAAAGTTCACCCAGTTTTGTATAGATCGGGTCGTTTTTGTTCGCTTCAGCAACACCCAACAAATTCACATAAAGCTTTGTAGACTGGTCAATAGGCTCACGGAAGATAGAATCTTTCATTACATTGAGGCCACCCTCAAGTGCCAATGTATTACCCAACACAATTGCGTCTACATCGTTTTTAACACGAACTGCTGTAGTCATTTGAATTGGTTTTAATTGTAAGTTTTTAGGGTTTTCAACGACGTCATTGGTCGTCCCTTTTACAGGATCAAAGTCTGGTTTGAGTTTAATCAGTTTAGCAGACTGTAATAATGTTAAAGCGCGCGCTTCATTGGCAGTATCGTTTGGAATCGCGATAGTTGCGCCTTGTGGGAACTCTTCAACAGATTTAACTTTATTTGCATAAATACCCATTGGCTCTAGGTAAGTTGTCGCAACAGCAGCAACTTTAGCTGTATTTGAAGAGTTATAAGCTGCCAAATAGTTAAATGACTGGAACGCATTTACATCTTGTTCGCCACTTGCTACAGATGTATTCAATACAACATAGTCTGTCAGGTTAGTCACTTCGAGTTTAATGCCCGCTTGAGCAGTTTCAGGAAGCGTTGCAACATATTTCCATACGTCAGTGTCTGAACCTGTTGATACCAGTTTAATAGTTCGAACTGATTCAGTTTTGTCTTTAGCTGATGCTGTATTTTCAGTTTTTGCAGGTTCTTTATTACATGCAGTCAGTGTTAGAACAGATGCGCTGAACAAAACACTAAATAATTTTTTCATAGATACATCCTAAAATAGGAAACGCCTATCTTACAAAAGAGTCAGGCATTGCCAACCAATGGGTCAAAATACAATTTTGGGGCGGAAATAATTTCCAGGTATCGGGTTTAGAAAACTGAATTCAGCATCATTCCTTCCTTGAACTTGCTCGCTGAACAATAGAATTATGTTTTGAAACAGTTTCTAAATATTGGCTCATCATATATCAATAAATGAATATTCTACAAATAACTTGTTCGATTCTGTTATATAGAAGCTTAATTGATAAGATATTGAAAATAAAAAATATATTATATAAATATAGTAATTTTGATTAAAATATATACTTATTTGATTTATATGAAATTTTCAGGATTTATTAGCAGTATTTAAGCTAAATCTTACTGTAATGTAGACACTAGGTATAAAAAAAAAGCCCTTGTCATTAACAAGGGCTTTTAAGAATCTGGCGGAAGCGGTGAGATTCGAACTCACGGAGGACTCACACCCTCGTCGGTTTTCAAGACCGGTGCATTAAACCGCTCTGCCACGCTTCCAACGAGCGCTATAATATAAATAAAAATTGAAGTTGGCAAATCTTTTATTTAATTTTTAATTCAACCGCTCAAAATAAACACAAATCTATTTAAATTTCTGAGTTTTCCGTCTTTTCATAGCGAATTGTATTGATATACCACAGCTTTTTTCCAGATGGCGTGTGTACTTCAACCTCATCATCAACTTCTTTGCCGAGCAATGCGCGAGCCATAGGCGACTCAATCGAGATATGTTGAGGGTGATGATCATAAATTTCATCAATTCCTACAATACGTAAAGTTTTTTGCTCACCTTCTTCGTTTTCAATCTCAACCCAAGCGCCAAAGTAAACTTTGCCGTCTTGCTCAGGAGAGTAATCAACAATTTTTAATTCTTCTAAGCGTTTTCCTAAATAACGTACACGTCGATCAATTTTTCTAAGGAGCTGCTTATTATATTGATAATCCGCGTTTTCACTGCGGTCACCTAAGCTTGCAGCCCAATTTACTTTTTTAGTGATTTCCGGTCGTTCTTCATGCCAAAGTTGTTTTAATTCAGCAACTAATTTGTCATGCCCTGACCGAGTGATTAAGTTAGATTTCATGATAAAAAACCACTGTTCAACAACATATCGCTTACAAGATGTAGCATTTTATACCCTATTTTCTCACATCAGAAGTGTATAAATTTTCTTCCTTAAGAAATTCATGTGTTTATGATGATATATCGAAGTTTTAATTGTACAAAATTTGACATTACTTTTTTTCAATATTATGATGCGCGCAGTTTAAATGTTGAGCATTTTTTAACCCACTCGAAAACTATGTAGATTTTCTACACAGTTTGTTTTTTTCATTTCATGTCATTTTGAATGACGTCATGACTGCCCACCCCTTATTGAATTTATCAACTTTTAGAAGTTATGGCAGCTTTTTGTCTGACTTTTAGGGCATAAATTATCTGTAGCGGAGACAACATGCACAGTAATTCAAGTTCTGGGTCGAGGCTTTGCCTTAACTCTTTATTTTCTTCTCTCCCGTTAAAAGCTCTTGCACTTAGTACTATATTTCTCCCATTTCATAGTCTTAATGCAGGAAAAACCCTACAGTACAATACTGTAGTTAACACAAACACTTTAACTGTTGTTGCGGTAGAAAGCCCAACAACCGTTTTCAAAGAAGATCAGTTTTTACACGGTTTTGGTTACGACTTAGCACGTAACTATGCACAGAATCTAAATGTAAAGCTGGACTTTAAAATCGTGGCAGACAATACCACTGCACTTAGATGGGTTCAGCAAGGTAAAGCAAACTTTGCGATGACTACAGCTGGTTTAAGCACAATCGAAAACAAAGGTTTGATGTCTTTTTCTGCAACTTGTGGTGACACAGCGAATTTGCAAAAAAATGGCTTAAATCCTGAGTTAAGTTGGGTATTTAAACAGGCTGATGACCCACTCACTCAGACCGCCAGTGGCTTTGTATGCCAAAGTAAGCAAAATGGTGTGACACAACAGCTTGCCTCTTTTTATAACCGCAATGTGGTGAAACCAGAAGCATGGTCAACCATTCAACGTGACTTAAGTACACGTTTACCGATCTACAAAGCAAGCTTTAAACAAAGTGCCGCGAAGTATGATCTAGATTGGCATTTACTTGCCGCAATTGGTTATCAAGAGTCATATTTAAAGCCAGAATCTGTTTCTCCCACAGGTGTTCGCGGCTTAATGATGTTAACCAATAGCACTGCTCGAGCAATGGGTGTAAGCAATCGTAGCGATCCTGCTCAGAGTATTCAGGGCGGCGCGAAGTATTACGATTTGATGCTAACTGAATTTGATAATATTCCGTTCCCTGATCGGAACTGGTATGCGCTTGTGGCCTATAACATGGGACCGGGTGCGGTAAGTCAGATTCAGAAGCGCTTGCAATCTCAAGGGAAAGATCCGAACAAATGGGTTAATCTCTATGACTATTTGCAAAGCAATAAAGCGCGAAATGGTCGATATAAGCAAGCAGTTCAATATGTCACTCGTATCCGTGCTTATCTTGAACATATCAAAACGGCGCAAACACGAATCAATATCTAATTTTTATTTTCAAAAGTTGATAAATTCATGGTTTGTATCAATAAAAAGCTTACCTCTTCGGGTAAGCTTTTTATATGAATTCTTTTAGGATTAAGCAGTATGCTCTAATACTTTCTTAAACAAATCTTTTTGTTCTTGGCTTGGCTTAGCTGTTTGTAAAGCCATTAATTGAGACATATCGCCCTGAACTTTAATTTTACCAGTCATGAATGCCTGCATAGCAGCAGCCATATCAAACTCTAAGAATACTTTACGTAAAGTTTCAGCATCCATATTTAAAGTTGTTTTGGCATTTGAAGACAAACCTTTTTGGATTTTACCCCCATCTAACGCTAATTCGGTATTTCCAGAAGCATCTGTAACTACTAAATTAATTGCCAAATTCGCAAGAGCTGGTGGCAAATTAAGATCACCTGCTTCAGCAGTTAATTTTTCGACAGTCGCAAACCAATCTTCAGTTAAAAATGCAGGCATGATTCTTCCTCAAATTTATTTGTTCAATTTCTCTGGTTGTCTATCCAGACAACATCATGTGAAGCAATTCTGCTTGTGCGTTGTTATAGCATGTAATTTAAATTTTGGGCTATGACTTTTTGTACGGAACATTCATTTTTTAGTATTTTGATACATTAAAGGCACTTGTTTATAAAGTGCCTTTAACATTGTCTACACTAGCTTTTATTCAGCAGCAAAGCTTAAGTTCACGACATCTAAACGGTTCTTCAGCTCTTCCGGATCTTTAATATCTAGCTCACGCTGAGAATCTAGAGCTTCAAAATCAAACAATTCACGGTCCGCTAACTGAGACGGAGATACATTTTGTAACGCCCCGAAAATGCTGTGTAAGCGTTTTGGATATTGTTTATCCCATTCACGTAGCATTTCGTTAAGCATGGCACGCTGTAGGTTTTCCTGCGAACCACAAAGGTTACATGGAATGATTGGGAACTGACGAATCTCGGCATATTTAATAATGTCTTTTTCTTCAACATATGCCAAAGGACGAATCAAAATGTTCTTTTTATCTGACGATAAAAGCTTTGGAGGCATCGCCTTTAAGCTACCGCCATGGAACAAATTCAAGAAGAACGTTGCAATGATGTCATCACGGTGATGACCTAAAGCAACTTTAGTGGCACCAATCTCATGTGCAAAGCCATATAAAGAACCACGGCGTAAACGTGAACATACTGCACAGTAGGTTTTACCTTCCGGCGTTAAGCGTTTAGTAATGGTATAGGTGTCTTTTTCTAAAATGTAATATGGAATGTTGTTCTCTTCCATATAACGAGGCAAAACATCTTCAGGAAAGCCTGGTTGTTTTTGGTCGAGGTTAACCGCAACCACCTCAAAATTAATCGGTGCGATACGCTTAAACTGCAACAAAATATCGAGCAAGGTATAACTGTCTTTACCACCAGAGACACACACCATGACCTTATCGCCATCTTCAATCATATTGAAGTCACGAATAGCATGCCCAACTTGACGGCGAAGCTTCTTGAGCAAACGGTAATAGGCCGAGCTTGTTGGAAGTTCAGGCTTAAAATTAAATCCCTGATTGGACTCAACTGGCGCGTACATAGACGAGATATACCCATAAATAAAAATACCGCGCAATTTTATATGATTCAGAAGAGAATCGCATCAAAAGAATAGTTTCAATTCTTGAAGTCGTCACATTGCTCGTGCATGATGCAAAACACATGCTCTATTTTGACTGAAGCGTTCAAAATTTGTGCAAAATGCTTACTTTTTGGACTTTTCCACAGTTTTCCACAAAACCTGTGGATAAAATTGTGGATTTCTTCGTACTTGACAAACTGTTTTGGCCTTCTGTTAAGGGTTTTCTTTAAATTGATCATTTTTTAACCAATGTTTTTTGTTATTAACAATCAACAAGTTAACCATGTCAATAGAATCATTTTAAAAAAATTTTTTAATTTTTTTTGATGAGCATTCGAACAAATCAGCTTGATTTTTTGAAAGAGTCGAAATAAAAAAAATTACACAAATCTTCTTTAAGTAATATTTTTTGATAAACTCTTTTGCAAGTTTTGAGTACCTAAAATTGTGAATAACATAAAATGAAAAATTCGGTTCAATTTCTTGTTTCTTGTTTGCTGGGGATGACCACTTTTACGGTCGGCACAACCTCGAGTTCAGCGGGTCAAATGTATATTTACCAAGATAAAAACGGTAGTACATTGCTCACCAACCGAAAAAGCTATGACCACTCTCTTAAAAAAGTAAAAGTGACCTATTACCCTGATAGTAATATTCACAGTTATACAAACTGGGGAGCATCAGAAGCTTCTGTTCTGCCAAGCTACAATAAGAATAAAAATGCTTTCGACCATATTATTAGACAAGCTGCACAACAACATGGTGTTTCAGAAGGTCTAATTAAAGCCGTTATGCACACCGAGTCAGGATTTAACGTAAGAGCTCGTTCGCCAGTAGGTGCTCAAGGCTTAATGCAGCTCATGCCTGCGACTGCCCGTCGTTTTAATGTCTCTAACGCCTATGACCCGCAACAAAATATTTTTGCAGGCGCTAAATATTTAAGCTGGTTACTCAAGCGTTTTAATGGAAACACGCAAATGGCGCTTGCGGCTTACAATGCCGGGGAAGGTAATGTCGACAAATATGGCGGTATTCCCCCTTTCCGTGAAACACAAGATTATGTGCGCCGTGTAACAAGTCGATACCAAAACCTATATGCATCGGGTTCAGGTTTTTCATCTTTTACGAATGCTTCAGTACAAACCGTTTCACATCCTTCTAATTTGGCAGAAAACACAACAGCTCAAATCACGACTCAATCACCTAAATATTCATCTTCTCGTCAAATCGTGACTTTATCTGACGGTACCTATACCGATGCGCCAACGGGCACTTATGTCACCAATAATGCCACCGCAATTGCCCATATAAGAATTGAATAAACAGTAAAGAAGAACGGCGGCTCGCAGTTCTATTTAGGTTAGTTTAGATGTTTTAAATTGTAATGATCTATTACCCGATCTTTACCATTTTGACGAATTTAGCCAATTATTCTTTAAATTTAGGTACATTCTGCTACATGAAAGAATGTATCAATTCCTTATTTTTTTCTTGAATTTTTCCCCCAAGCCCCGCATATTAGCTTCATGATTTCGAATTTGTAAATCAGATAACATTTTATTTATAAGAGGATTTTCTCAATGATGCGGATTGGTTTGTTTTTGCTTACCAACCTCGCGGTACTGGTTGTAGCTGGCATTATTTTGTCACTCTTCGGTGTCGGTAGTTACCATGGCGCGGGTGGCTTGAATCTAGGCAACCTTTTAGTGATCTGTTTTGTGTTTGGTATGGTGGGATCTTTAATCTCGTTATTCATGTCAAAATGGATGGCTAAGAAAACGACCGGTACAGAACTGATCGACCCGAATGCTCCTCGTAACCAAGCTGAAAGCTGGTTATTGCAAACAGTCGCTGAACTTTCTCAACGTGCTGGTATCAACATGCCAGAGGTTGGTATTTTTCCATCATATCAATCCAATGCCTTTGCAACAGGCTGGAACAAAAATGATGCTTTAGTTGCCGTTTCATCTGGTCTACTTGAACGTATGAACAAAGATGAACTACGTGCAGTGCTTGCGCACGAGATTGGTCACGTTGCGAATGGTGACATGGTTACCCTAGCGCTCATCCAAGGTGTTGTGAACGCCTTTGTTATGTTCTTTGCGCGTGTCGTTGGTGACTTTATCGACCGTAACGTATTTGGTCGTCAAGACGATGAAGCCCCTGGTATGGGTTACTTCATTATTACCATGGTATTGGATATCGTCTTTGGTATTCTCGCTTCTGCCATTGTGATGTGGTTCTCTCGTTATCGTGAATACCGTGCTGATGAAGCAGGTGCACGTTTAGCAGGTAAACAAGCAATGATTTCTGCATTATTACGTCTCCAAGCTGAGACAGAAATGCCAGATCAAATGCCAAAAGAAATGAAAGCCTTCGCAATTGCGGAAGGTAAAGAACAAGGTTTCAGCTTAGCTGCTTTGTTCCAAACCCACCCAACAATTGAACAACGTGTGGCAGCTTTACATCAATTAGATTGCCCATAAAACGTTTAATGTAAAAATAAAGCCTCCAAATGGAGGCTTTATTTTTTATTACATGGTTTGATAGAGACTCCAAAGATAGCTTGCGCCCCACCAAACAGCTAATCCAATTAAAAGCAGTACAAGCGCACCTACTAAATCGGGAATATGCAACCATAACCAACTGACAACAGGATTTCTCCAGAAAGCTGAGTTCTGCTGCTTCTTTTCGAGCTTTTCATGTAAGTAGGGATGAACGACATGAATATCACTTTGGATCTTATATTCTTCGCGTATATGCGTATGAACTACATCTAGTGCTTTTCGACTTGGTCTTATAAAAATATCAAAAATAGTCCCAGCCACAGGAACAAATCCGACTACAGCATCTACAAAGGCAAGTTTGATGACTGGAGTCAATTTATGCTGAGGCACACCAATTTGTTTGGCTTTATAAATCGCATAACACGTCAATGCGAAACCAGCGACATCACCTGCAATTGGAATCGTACTGAGCGCAGCATCGGCACCAATACCTTGCTTTGTAAAAGGAATGCGAACCGCACTATCCATCATGGTTGCAAACTTAGCCAGATCTCGTTCTAGTGCGATAACCTGTTGCTCTGTTAATTTTTTTTCTTGAGGCATCTAAATCAAATATATAAAGAGAAAGTTAATCTTAATATACTTGATTTAATACCTCTTTTTAAATTGTTTACTTTTAACTAGTAGTTTTCGATCTAAACAGCGAACGCAGTAATACGTACATAACTGGAATAAAGAAAAGAACCAGTACTGTACCAAACATAACGCCACCTAAAATACTAATACCGATTTCTTGACGGCTTACAGCCCCTGCCCCTTGTGCAAAGACCAAAGGAATCACTCCTGCACCAAAAGCTAAAGAAGTCATTAAAATCGGTCTTAAACGTAAGCTTGCGCCTTCTAAAGCTGCTTCAATTGCACTCTTCCCTTTTTCTTGCGCCAAGGCAGCAAACTCAACAATTAAAATTGCATTTTTACAAGACAATCCAATTGTGGTTAACAGTGCAATCTGGAAATACACATCATTTGGTAGACCAAAAAGATAAGAGAATATGACACTTCCTCCCACCCCAAGCGGAATAGAGGTCATTACCGCAGCGGGAATGCTTAGACTTTCATAGAGTGCAGCTAAACATAAGAAGATAAAGCCTGCCGAGATTAAATATAACCAGACAGCCTGATTTGTCGACTTCTGCTCTTCAAAAGATAAACCTGTCCACGCCAAGCCAACATCCTTTTGCTGATTTACAAGTTGTTCAACATCTTTCATTGCCTGACCCGAACTGCTACCACTCGCAACATCAGCTTGAAGTTGTAATGCACTATAACCCATATAGCGTTTTACAATTTCAGGAGCACCACCCCAACTGAAGTTAGCAAATGAGCTAAAAGGCACCATCTCATTTTGATTATTACGTACAGACCAATTATATAAATCTTCCGGTTTCGATCTGAACTCGGCATCACCTTGGATCATAACGCGTTTGATACGACCACGGTCAATAAAGTCATTCACATACGTTCCACCCCATGCACTCGACAAGGTATTGTTAATCGCGGGGAGCTCTAATCCATTTGCTAATGCTTGTTTCTGGTCAATTTTGATATTGAGGTTTGCTTTACTGTTAGTAGATTGCTTATCAAAGTTCTCAAAACTTGAATAGCTTTTACTCTGCGTTTGCAACTGGCGGAAGGTATTATCCAGAAAATCTTGCCCTTGGCCATTTAAATCCTGAATCCATAAATCCAACCCATCAGTTTGGCCCAAACCATTGACTGAAGCAGGTAATGTCACATTAATTTGTGCATTATTGAACTGACTAAAATATTTCATTGCACGCTTTTGTATAGCGTCAGCCGAATTTTCCTTACCTGTACGTACATCCCAAGGTTTTAAGGCAATAAATCCTTGCGCCAAGTTCTGCCCTGTACCAGAATAATTTCGGCCATAGCGGATTAAAACCAGATCCACATTCATATCTTCTTGAGTTAAGAAATATTGGCGGACTTGTTCTCCAATTTTCTGACTTTGCGAGATTGGCGCACTATCAACAAGTTTAATTTGAACACTTAAAATGCCTTGATCTTCTTTAGGAATAAATCCACTTTTTAAACCGCTATAGAACAATGCAAAAACAGCAATCAAAGCCACAAAAATCACGATAACCGATTTACTATACCGAATGGTTGTCTGGACAATCTTGATATATTGATTTTTGAGTTGATCAATTTTTTTGTTAAACCAAACTGCCCAGCGCATAGGCTCTGGATTAGGCTTTAAAATTAAGGCACATAAAGCAGGTGTTAACACTAATGCCACGACGAGTGATAACGCCATAGCGGCAACTAAAGTAATAGAAAACTGACGGTAAATCACGCCAATTGAGCCACCTAAAAACGACATTGGAATAAAAACAGCAGTTAAAACCAATGTAATTCCGACTAAGGCACCACTAATTTCTCCCATCGACTCAATGGCTGCTTCTTTCGGCGTTAAATGCTGTTCATGCATGAGCCGTTCAACATTCTCAACCACCACAATCGCATCATCTACTAGCAAACCAATGGCGAGCACCAATGCAAACAGCGTCAAGGTGTTAATACTAAAACCGAGCACATATAAAACAGCAAAAGTTCCCAAAATAACCACAGGAACGGTAATACTTGGAATGAGTGTAGCGCGCCAGCTTTGCAAGAACAGGAACATCACCAAAATAACTAAAATAATGGCTTCAATAAGCGTCTTTACAACTTCCTTAATAGACTCTTGGACAAACGGCGTATTATCTCGTGGATAAACAATTTTATAGCCAGCAGGTAGCTTGGTTGTAAGCTGATCTAGAGTTTGATGGATGAGTTTTGAGGTCTGAATCGCGTTTGCACCAGAAGATAGTGAAATGCCTAAACCAGCGGCCGGATAGCCATTAATAGTGTTAAAAGACTGATAATTTTCTGCACCCAACTCGACTCTAGCAATATCTTTTAAGTAGACATAGCTCGCTGTTTGATTTGCTTTCACTACAATATTTTTAAAATCTTCGACTGTTTTTAGTCGAGATCCTGCGGTGACTTTAGTATTTAAATATTGTCCATCAATGACAGGTAAATCACCGATTGCACCTGCGGCAACTTGTGTATTTTGAGCAGTGATTGCATTCGCAACATCACTTGGCATTAAATTATATTGTTTTAATTTCTCTGGATTTAGCCAAATTCGCATTGCATATTGCGAACCAAAAACATCAGACTCACCCACCCCTTCAATACGGTTCAGGTCATCTACCACATGTGTCGTTAAATAGTCCGATAGCTCAATATTGCCCGATTTACCAGTTGAGTCATATAAGCCTACCACCATAAAAGTATCGCCAAGTGACTTGCTCACAGTCACCCCTTGGCGTTGTACTTCATCGGGTAAACGTCTTATGACGCCACTAATACTATTTTGTACTTGGACCTGTGCTGTATCTGGATTTGTGCCATTATCAAAACTAATGGTAATTCGGCTACGTCCTGATGAATCACTGGTAGAGCTAAAATAAAGTAAATTATCAATACCTTGTATTTGTTGTTCTAAAATCTGAGTAACACTTTGCTCAACCGTTTGCGCATCCGCACCACTATAACTTGCCGATACTGTAATTTTAGGAGGGGCAATATCAGGATAGCGCTCTACGGGTAAATTCAGCACCGAGAAAATACCAAATGCCATAACAATAATTGCTAGTACACTGGCAAAAATGGGACGCTGAATAAAAAATTTAGATAGCATGGCTGCTCAGAATTAGGTCGTCAATTAACAGATGGCAATACCAAATTTGCCCTCTTGATCATCGACGAGCAATATAAAAAAGACAAGTAGAATTAACACAATAAATGCAATTAGAACAAAAACAAAGCAAGAACTCGCATTTCCTACAAACCCATAAACAAGGTTTTAACAAGTGTCACTGAAAATTCATGAATTCTTCATGATCACGTCAATTTCAAGCATCAGACTAATTGCGTTTCGACTAAAACAATATGAGTAGAATTATGTTTAAAAAAGCACTTTTATGCTTAAGTTTAATTAGCTTGGCTGGATGTAATGACGATGATAAAACTGAAAACTCACCAACCACACCAGAATATCAACTTCCTAAAATTTTAGTAGTAGGACACCGTGGCGCAAGCGCTTTACGTCCAGAACATACATTAGCTTCATATCAGAAAGCGATTGATGATGGTGCAGATTTCATTGAACCTGATCTAGTTTCTACAAAAGATGGCGTATTGGTTACTCGCCATGAAAATGAGATTGGTGGAACAACCAATGTAAGCACTTTAAGCCAGTTTGCAGATCGTAAAACAACAAAAAATATTGATGGTAAAGACTTAACTGGCTGGTTTACAGAAGACTTCACTTTAAGTGAATTACAGCAGCTTAAAGCACGTGAACGTATTCCAGAGTTCCGCCCAGCAAACACAGCCTATAACGATCTTTACCCTGTCCCGACGCTAGAACAAGTGATTGAGCTGGCTGAAGCAAATTATAAAAAAACAGGAAAAATTATTGGGTTATATATTGAAACCAAACATCCGACCTACTTTAAAAACCAGAAACTGGCAATGGAAGATACCCTTCTTAAAACCTTAGCCAAGTATAAATATACACGTGAGATTGCACCTGTCTATTTACAGTCTTTTGAAGTGAGTAATCTAAAATATTTAAAAGATCAGCTCGGCCTTCATAAAACGATTAAACATGCACAAATTATTCAATTATATGACGCTAAAACTTCGCAACCAGCCGACTTCGTTGAATCTGGTGAAACTAAAACTTATGCTGATTTAGCCACAGCAGAAGGCTTAAAAGACGTAGCTAAATATGCAAACGGTGTAGGACCAAGTAAAGGCTATATTCTGAACTTTAATGACGATGGCTCAGTTCAAACGACTTCGTTTATTTCTGATGCGCATAAAGCTGGCTTAAAAGTACATCCTTATACTTTCCGCCCAGAAAATAATTATTTACCAACACCTTTAAAATGTAGTCAAGATAAACCAGCGGAGCGCTGTCCATCTGGTGCTTTAAAAGAGTTTGAAGCCTATTTTAAAGCTGGAGTTGATGGAGTCTTTACAGATGACCCGGCACTTGGCCGTGAAGCCGTTATTAATTATGAAAAAACCGCAAAATAAATAAAGTTTTTAATAAAAAAACAGGGCAATAAATGCCCTGTTTTTTTATTTCTCTACAACATTATCAAAATAGAGCGGGATCCACTGATATTGCTCGGCATTTACTTTATAAACATGACCAATGCCCGGGAATGGTAAATGTGGTGCGGCAACCCATTGTTGCTTATTTGAAATTTCTGCAAACATTTTGAGACGGGTATTAATTGCCTGCTCAGAATTCACATCAAAATCTACCCCAGTTTTTGGAGCATCAAATTGCAATGAATGTGAGTGGACAATGTCTCCAACAAAAATGATTTGCTGATCATTACTTTTTAAGCGGAAGCTATGATGACCTGGTGTATGACCACGAGTATCGATTACCTCAAAACCTTGAATGACGTCGCCATCTTTAAATGTCTTGAATGCTTTTTTTGCTTGGTATGGAGCAAGAGCAGTTTTTACGTTTTTAACAGTACCCAAATAATTTTCTTTTTTGTCTGCTGGCACTGTTTTTTCAGAAGCTGGATTTAACCAGTAATCAGCTTCATGCTCATGTGCATATACAGTTGCATTTGGAAATACGGCTTTTCCATTTTGAGCAATACCGCATACATGGTCTGGGTGTAGATGAGTAAGTAAAACAGTTTTTACATCAGCAAGCTTATAACCAGCCAATTCAATATTTTTTGCAATCGAGCCAAGTTGCGGGCCAAAACAACTTGCTGCACCACTGTCTACAAGCGTTAAGCTTTTTCCATCATCAACTAAAAATGCATTTACCGAGGTTTGAATCCCTTTCTCATTAACAGCAGCATATTTCGTTAAGATTTTAGTTTTCTGAGCCTGATTTAAGTTTTTGAATAAATCAGGATTTAAATAAATCGTACCATCAAGCAAAGAAGTTACGCGGTAGTTTCCAAATTGATGGTGATAATATCCTGGTACTTGCGGGGTTGCTGTTGGCTCAGCATAACTTGCATGGATGCTTCCAATTGCAAGGCCCAACGCTACACATAATTTTTTCATCTTTTCTTCTCTATTGAGTTATAAAGTCGAAATCTTTAAAAAAGATTTAATAATTTTTTAAGACCCAAATTATATAATGCATGAAAAGTGTCAGAAATATAAGTATATGAATAGCTATTCTCCCTATAAGGGTAAAAGCGGTCTTAAGCGCATATTAAATGCAACGGGCTACTCTATTTCAGGATTTAAAGCAGCTTATAAAAATGAGGCAGCTTTTCGCCAAATTGTTTTGATTAATATTATTTTGATTCCGGTTAGTTTTTTTCTTGATGTGAGCCGTAGTGAACATGTATTACTGATTATTGTATGTCTTTTTGCAATGATCGTTGAGCTATTCAACTCTGCTATTGAGGCTGTGGTTGACCGAGTCTCTCTTGAAAAACATCAGCTTTCTAAAAATGCAAAAGATATGGGAAGTGCTGCCCAATTTGTTGCACTCTCTATCATTGCTATTACCTGGTTAATTATTTTATTAGGCTAAAAAAAACCATGCCTACAAGTAAATAAGCATGGTTGTAACAAAAGAGGAACTTCTAGCTGCTGTTCCTGTTTTTAATATAAATAATGGAACTTAATTATTTCTTAAAATTACGTGAAAAATAAAAAATCCCTGCATAAGCAGGGATTTTTTGGTTAAAGCGTTGATGCGTTATTACATCATGCCTAACATCATTATTACCTTATATGAACTAGTATGAAGCAACCACTTAATCCAATGTCACACAGTATTTTTATACTGAACTAGTATGAACTAGCCTTACATGACATTACCGAATTTTGTGAGTAAGATTGTGAGTAAGGTCTCTCAAAAATAGCGTTACTCACACTTTATGTTAAACGATCTAAAAATCAAACGATTAAAACCAACTGAAAAAGTCTTTCGCGTTGCTGATCATTCAGGTTTATGTTTAGAAGTCCGCCCATCTGGTGGAAAGTTCTGGCGCTTCCGTTATCGCTATCTAACTAAAGCAAACATGCTAACAATCGGCCAATATCCAGAAGTTAGTTTAGCAGAAGCTCGTTTAAAAACTCTAGAATTTAGAAAACAATTAGCCAACGGCGTAGATCCTTCAAGCTACCAACAAGAAGAATTATTAAAAGCCATTCAAGCAAACACTGGTACATTTAGTTTAGTTGCAGCTGAGTTTCTCGAAACGAAAACAGGCCAGCAATCTGAAGAATGGTTTACACGCCGTAAAAGTTATTACAAAAAAGATATCTTCCCTATTCTCGGCAATAAGCCAATTCATGAAGTTGATTCAATTGATATTAAAAATGTGCTTGATAGTACTATGGCCAGAATTAGGAAGTCAGGTAAAGGTACTGGAGAAGCACGTGGAATTTTCGTAAGGCAAATTATTGGTGAGGTTATGACTTATGCCATTATTACTAAACGAATCTCTATTGATCCCACTTATGCTTTAAGAGGATATATCAAGCTTCCAGAAGTTACCCATGCTAGACCATTAACCGAAGCTGAGAAAAAGGAATTATTCCCCAAGCTAAATGCATATGGTGGCTCAAAAAGCACTAGTAATGCTATTAAAGCGGCGACTTATTCTTGGCTCAGATCAATTGAAATCAGACGCGGAAGAAAAGAGTTTATTAATTTTGAAGATGAAACTTGGACTATTCCGGCTGTATCAAGAGCTGAAATTCTTGCTGGTAAACGTAATATGAAAAAAAACAGGATGCATATCGTTCCTTTATCAAAACAGCTTATTGAAATAATAAAAGAACAATTTGAGCTATACCCAAATAGTGAATATATCTTTCCGGGTGAAGATGGTGAGATGATAGGGAAAACTACTCTAAATACAGCATTAGATAATCTGGATATTGATTTTACCATGCATAGCTTAAGAGCTACCGCCTCAACAGTTGCTAACGAAAATGGATTTAATCAGGACTGGGTAGAACTGCAACTTGCACATGTATCAGATAACAAAACACGTGCTTCATACAACCACGCCCAATGGCTAAATGATCGTAGAAATATGATGCAATGGTGGGCAGATCATGTAGATAGTTGGGCCGACCAATTTCCGACCAAATGCACCAGAGTTAACGACAAGTTTTGACTTTTGTTTGTTTATCCACAAGTTTTTAAATTTGAATTTGTTAAGCCTCAGCTCTACCATTAACTTGAATTTGTTACGATTTCAAAATGGTATGAAAAGGCGAATTTTTGCACTCGTAGATGTGAACAATTGCTATGCAAGCATTGAGCGTTTCTTTAACCCCCAGCTTAATAATAGGCCGGTCATAGTTTTGTCGAATAATGACGGCTGTGCCGTTGCTCGTAGCGCGGAAGCTAAAGCTATTGGAATTAAGATGGGTGAACCACTATTTAAAATAATTGATCTGGTTAAGCGTAACAATGTAGCCGTACTTTCAAGCAACTACCCCGTCTATGCAGAGATGAGCAAGCGATTTCATGCAATCTTAAAACAGTTTGTTGCCCCACATGAACATGAAACATATAGCATTGATGAAGCTTTCTTAGAGCTAACAGCATACGAATATAAATATGATTTAAATGCTTATGCAAAGTTAATGAAAGACAGAGTTTTTATGTGGATTGGTCTACCGGTTTGTGTTGGTATTGGCAGATCTAAAACAGAAGCAAAAATTGCCAATCATCTTGCTAAAACTTATCCGAATTTTAACGGCGTTTGTAACCTTGTTTCCTTTCAAGAAAACATTCGCAACTTACTTTATAAACAGACAAAAGTTTCGGAAGTTTGGGGTGTGGGGAGGCAGCATTCTAGAAAGTTAGAAGCGATGGGAATAAATACCGTATTTGATTTGATGATGGCAAATCCGTATCACATCGAATCTTTATTTAGCGTTGTAATGAAAAGAACTGTTCTTGAGCTAAACGGAATTGCATGCATCGAAATAGAAGATACACCACCAACAAGAAAACAAATCATTTCATCAAGAGCATTTAAACAAAAGATTATTGATAAAGATGATCTAAAGGAAGCTATTGCCAGAAGGACGCAAGAAGCTTTTACAAGGGCTAGAAAAGATCAAGTGTTGTGTGGCTGTATCGTAGCATTTGCTCACTCAAGCCCGTTCGATGTGAATAAGCCTTTTTATAAAGGCGAGTTATCACAATCATTTAGTGTTCCGACAGATGACGTAAGACGCTTGGTAAAGGCTTCAACTTCAATGATTGATTATATCTATAGATATGGAGTGGATTTTAAAAAATGCGGGGTGGTTTTGACTGCGCTAGAAAGCAAAAATTCTTATACTTATGACTTGCTGACAGACTATAGTGATTTAGAAAAAACTGAAAATTTAATGTGTGCAATAGAATGTATTCAAGAGAAATACGGAAAATATAAACTCGGGTTCGGTGGGAGCATGTATCAAAATCGAGTCTGGTCGATGTCTCAAAATCTTAAATCGAATAATTATTTTACTCTTGAAGGCATGCTAAAGATTAATAATTAGATGCTCATAATAGGCGCAAAACTTGATATAAAATGCCAATCAATAATTTAGCAATAAAATTTACTGTATTATTAGTTTTCAATAAGTTAAAAACTTTATAGAAATTTGGCCATAAACTCGAGAGAATTTGGCCAAATTTTTTATTGGCACAAAATGTCAATTAACAACACACTGTACGCAAATGCTGACTCTAATATTATTTTTGATCGTATAGGCTGTGCAGCCAGATAATAGAATACACAGCAATAACGCCCTAAACATCGATCGGAACCATGTCGACCGTTTGACCAGCCAATTCATGATGACAGTCAGATAAAAATTGAATCTTCCCCTCAGTCAAAAACAGATGGCATCGGCTTTCTGGGGAATGATCATTAACAAGTAATGAAGGGGTAAATGTTGGCTTTTCAACATCACCATTAAAGTTCCAAATACTACCATTATGATGTGCGCCCTCTTTTACATGGAAGGGATGTAAATATTTGCAACCGGGGCACTTAAACATATAGATGCCGCTGCTCCAGTATTCTAAATATGGAGTGAGCTCAGTTACTGTTTCTGCTTGAGTCATTTAGATCACCACTCGATTAGCAATCCAACCGTAAAAAAATTGCTCTTGGCTTTTATTCCGCTCACAAATCTCGATATAGCGTTGTCCTTGCATAATATTAAGTACACGGACTAATACCTTTTCACCTTCTTTGCCCCGCTTGGCTAAAAATGTTTTAAGTGCATTTAAAGTAGCTGGACCATAAACCCCATCTACTGATAAGTCAGACCAGCCCGCTTTACCCTGATTGTTTAGCAAGTTCAATGCACGTTGCAATAGAGGCTTTGCGAATCCAGTACCACAGTTCACACCAGTATCTAATAGTTCTTCAGCTACAGCAGAGCTAATTGTATTCACCTGATCAAAACGCGGAGCTGTCCAATAGTTTTTGCGATAAATAGACTTGGCGACATCAAGCGGCAAATCTTTCATGTTTCCTTTAAATCCGTTTGCTCGAGCAACTGCTTCAGTAATACCGTATTTAGTTGCACCACCTCGATCAGCAGGGTTATTTACATAACCACCTTCACGCTTGATTAGTTCTTCAAGATATTGTTCGATGTTCATTTCAATTTTCCTCAGATAATAAAAAACCGCCCGAAGGCGGTATTTAAGGTTGAATAGTTACTGATGATTTGAATCTTCAGTTTCTTTCTTTTGTTTATTGGTAGATCCAAAATAGAAGGCAATCACAGCACTTGATAACCCAAGCAACGTGCCTAGTGACACGTTTAATAAATCACGGTTTTTGTCTGGATATTCAATAAAGAACAAGCCAAGAACACAGAGGAATGACATAGCAATTACCATGTATGCCAAATATGTCCGGGTGTTTTCACTACTCATCACCATCACCTTTTAAACGTTTTTTAGTCAGCTCGTATTGCTTTGTTTGAAGCTTATGAATCTCGTCCTTACGCTTCTCATCTCGTTTTTTGAAATAAAGATTTGTTAGGTAGGTTGCTATACCGATTAAGATTGAAAAGACAACGGCCCAATCAATTTTGCCTATTACACCGATCAAGCTGCCTCCTACTACATAGCCATAAGTGAATTTTGTTGCAGTCGCGGCAGCCGTACTTGCAGCTGCTTCTACAACACTATTTGTTTGATCGTTCATGCATGCCTTCCTCCAGATCTTGGGCAATAAAAAAGCACCCTTTTGGGTGCTCTAAGTTCTTTCAAAGTATTAAAGGGTTTGTAAGATTTTCCCTCCATTTATCAATTGTGTCGTTAGTGGTGCTACTCCAACAATTGCGGTACCACCCGCTCCTGGTTGGCCTTCAGTTGTACCATGATATTGCCAGTTCCATGTCCCATCATTGGTAGACTTAGTACCACGTTGGCCCCAGCCTCCTCCATCACCAGATAAAGGTGATACATAACGACCATCATTAGGAGTTCTATATCCCTTACCTGGAATCTCAGCTTCAGCATCTGTAACTTTAACAACCAATAAATAACCCCCTTCGAGATACCAACGCCAGTCCTGAGTATCATTGTAGATTGGCTGTCCAGTCATAACTCGACCAAACGGTGCTCCAGCTCCACCAGGAACACCTTGAACTCCATAATTCAGCCCCGTGTAAATACCACTTGGTGTAGCCCCACCACCTGAGCCCCCCCGAGCCAATGTTCCGCCATCTATGATCAGGTTCAATTTACTATGCCGGTTCATTAAACCCGGTGCGCCCTGAAACCCATCACGGCGGGCTTTAGCAAAGTTGTAATCTGGGTCATTTGATAGTCCTGCATATGCTAAATGTGGTAACCCTCCATCGCCACCGCGCCCTACAACAGAACCTTTGATCGTAAGATTTACGGTAAGACCAGAAGGAAACTCTCCAGTATCAATCGCTGGTAACTCAGGTGCAGCAGGAACAATAAATTCAAGGTTCTGTCTGTCATAATCAAATTTATAAACCATTCGTGTTTCAGGTCTAAGAGAACTAGAACTCGAAACCAAAGCACCAGCTTCAACAATAAAGCTAATTTCACCAGTTGTTGGCAAATCACCTCTTTGCATCTGATATAGACGTGCAAGATTAATATCTAACTGGTCATATCGAATGTAAATCGGTGAATCATCAACTGGCACGTCAATAAAGTCTTTATCGTTGAGGTAATAACGCACATCGTAATTGACTGCAGTAATCGTATTTGAGAACTTATCAACCGGATCTTTCTTAGCAACCAGATAAGGTAATGAATCCTTTGTATCATCATTAACAACCGTATAAATGGTATTAACAAAATCATCAGAACTTAGTTTGAGTGCACCGTTTGGCAAACGTCCTAAGATCATCTTATTCTTAGCTGATCCAGCAGTAACAGGAATTAGATCAACGCTGCCATCTCCCATTTGCAGATAAATCACATAACTCTTGCCTGCAATGAAATCGACATCATGGCTTAGGGTAAGAATTAATCCCTCTTGCTGAACTACATCACCGCTTTGATGAATACCATTTCGATAATCCGCTACTGCAATCCGGTCACGTAAAACCAGTAATTCTGATTCTGGTGCCGCATCAAAGGTAATGGATTTGCGCTGGAAGCGAAGCTTGTTCCAAAGCCGGTACGCATTAAAATGAGCTTGCCACTTGTTACGCACACCTACAGATTTCACCTCTTTGGGGTTCTTGGCCCCTTTATCCGGTAGATAGATATTGATACGACTATCGTCGGTCGGATCCGTGTATTCATAGATCAGTCCGTCGTAGTCATCCATCACGCCAAAGGTCAGGTCATGCTTGTAACTATCCGGAATGATATTCCTGAAGTTAAACAGCATTACCGAGTTATCAGTTGGACGTTCAAAATAAAGCTTGAGCTTATTATTTTGCCGATATGCAGTACAAAACACGGCATCACAAAGATTGGTGACCAGCTCTTCAAAAGACAGGTTTGTATCATCAATCGTAGTACAGAACTCAGCCGCAAGTGGTGTACCAAAATAATCAACTACATCGTTATAAGTCCGATAGATATTTTCCAGATCTATTTCGTCGATCGTACGGCGGCCTATCTTGTCATCCAGTGCCATTGAAACCAATGCATCAGCAAAGCTTGATGTTGGAAATAGCTCTGTCGTCATTGCGCCGTTTTTAAAAGTCGGTAACATCCGCTGAAGATCAAAATTGATCTTGCGGGACTTAACAGATAAAGCTCCAGTGGTTGCATAAGTGCGCGCACGAAAAACCGTTTCATGTTCATACACTGTGCTTTGCAAAGGATAAGCACCATAAAGCGCCTGCCACTTTACTTCATCTACTACCGTTGTAACCGCCGGTGTTGGTGTTAAACGACGTGCACGGACACTACAGCGACCTTGAAATGTCACCATATCCAGCGTTGCGCCAACTGTCTGACGTGACTTTGCCGAACCCTTTAGAATGATCTGCTTTAGCATTGGATTACCAATGGCTGCACCCGATTCATTTACCGGCGTTACTTCTACTTCAATCGTGACGTTTACAGCTCCCTGATTTCCACCTGAAGAAACTGTGTAAAGTCCATTTGTGGCCACAAAGTTACATAGCACCCGACTTCGTTCGACATTGTCCAGAATGAATGGACCAATCCACTTTTCACCTATTGAACTGATCTTTGGTGATAAAGCTGCTGTTTGCTGGGCACTTAACTCTTTAACTTTTAACCAGTTAGCATTAACGGCCGCCGGATTTGATAACGTCATTCGATCATCAGCTACCGATAGAACACTGTAAGTACCGTTTAAATCATAAGTCTGGCCGTTAAACGTGAATGAGGCATTCGTGATTTCTACGCGGTCATTACTTACAAACTTAGTGGTTAAATCTGTGTTGTTTGCCGTTGCCCGAAGAATCTCGTTTGGATATGCAAAATGAAGGTAGTTCGTACCTTCTAAAGATTGTGTATCAGCAGGACGTAAAACTTGGCCATTAACAGAAGTTTGATGCTGAACTGTTAAGGGTGGAGTTGTAATTTCGGTACCAAGCGAGAAATATGGCTCACCCGAGACAATATCGACACCCGGTCGAAAGACTTCTACCGATGCGCCGGCAATATCAACAATGTTGGTTTCACCGTCATATGCACCGTTAATTTTATAGTGACCACGACCAATACAACCAACAACATGCTCTACTTCGACATTGTTTTCATATACCTTGTAAGGCACAGTAATCAGATCAGGGGTATCGTGAGCGGCACCATAAATATCTGCGATACGACCATTTACGCGAGTTTTATTTTCACGGTTTGATAATTCGTTATTTGCAGACGAGGATTGATTGTTATTCTGGTTGGTTTGGGTAATTGAGGGCACAGGCATTAATAATGCAACAGCCACACCCATAACTATAGAAGCAACCGCTATCCAAGCTAGAGTTATGGGGTCTATACCCTTGGGATTCTCAATTACAATGAAAGTGCCTGGCAAGAAATCGAGCTGCTTTAATTCATATGCATTCTTCGGTGTGACTTCATTCGCAAATGAAATTTCCGCATGATCCATATTGCTTATGGTATGAAAAATACGGACATGCTCAGGCATATGGTCATATTTTGAAGTAAGCCATTGACCCAAAGTTTCAGCGTGTTCAATTGTTTTGTCTTCGGATAAAGGGTCTTGTTTATAAATAATCTTAATCATAGAAACTCACACGATTAAATCCAAATGCTTGAACGACTTGAATTGGCATCCATGAAACGCCTGATTCCTGCAAATGCAAAATACGCCCCAAACGAAAAAGCCCCACATGTGGGGGCTTGTTTCGGTATCTAGAGTGAAAGGCGACTATGCAGCCTTCCTTGGGCATGGGCAATGGATTTAGTAACTTCAATCTTGATGGCAGAAATACCTTCTCTTTGACGGGCTTCATAAAAAACTCAAGCGCCTCTCCTCGATCAATATCATATAGATCCATTGCAGCTTCATGCGCGAAGTGAACACAGTTGTAGTGTTCCTCGTCATATTGCTTATCGAGCAAATGATCGTGACTCTTCATATAGCCCCCTTCAAACCACTAAAACGATCAAGCGAAAAGATATCTCCAGTCTTCGCAGTATTTAATCTTGGTGATTCAGCCTTGAATGTCACAGCTTTATGGTTCATTGCAACACTGGAGAGTTGCAGTCCGAGTAAATAAAACATTGGAGAATTCAGATTGTCTGAACTGTAAATCCGGTAATTTACTGTTGGCTTTACATCGGGATATTGGCCTTCGATTACCCGTTCAAACTCATCCGGCATTACATCCCCTAAACCAGATATAGAGACTGTTAATGTCTGGTCCAGATCACCCAGCATTCCGGATCTTTGAATAGATGCTGGCAAAAATTCATAATAGACCTGACCGGATCCCTCCTTATGTTGAACATAAACACCTCGGTCATCATTACGGACTATTCGGTATGTATTCATAAAAGAAGGATGAGAAAGCTCAATACACTCCAATTGATAGACATCAACTTTCCGATTGAAAAAGAATTTGGCATATTCGTTATCCATTAGACCTCCCAATCCTTAATCAAAGCGATATCGGCAGTAAGGTTAGGCTGGTTTTGAACAACTTCGAGCTGTGCATTTACCCGGTAAAGGTTGCCATTCACTTCATTGGTCTTGAACGAGTTTGGAATGAAATTGCATAGATATTGCTGACGTGCTCCCTGATCAATCACCAGATCCGCATAAAATGAAGCTGGCTTATTCTGATAGATCCGCCAGAAGGCCATCATTTTATTGAAATCGGTTTTACTTAAATTCCAGTTCACATCAACAATGTGGCTATTACGTTTTACATCGATGTAATAGCGACCACGTCCGCCATCCATCTGCTGACGTTTCACATCATCACCTGGTGTTACGCCATAGCCGCTGGTCTGAGGATTTAGCTTTAACTTGTACATAACTTTCCTTCAGGTAATAAAAAAACCACCCCGAAAGGTGGTTTTATTGATTAACGGTTTCGTCTTGCAGTTGTATTCTCACTCAAAGAGCGGCTAATTAGAGAGTTTGGATTTTTAATATCCTCGCTTACTAATCGTGGTACCGCTTTTGGAAGTTGCTTATCTAGTTCTTCCTTGACGATGATTCGGACTGTTTTCTCATCCAGTTTTTCAGCTTCAACAGTAGCCCCACTCACATGATTAATGACTTCAATTTTAAAATTGATTGTCGGTGAAATAGACTCAATTGAAGGCATAAACTCAGCTTGAGGGCGCGGAGATTGACCTGAGGTAAAGTCCTGCACATCTTCAAGATTTGTTCGATCCTGAACTAAACCATTGGATGAGAAGTAGACCTTGCCATCGTGGAATAGATCAGAACTGGCCGAAGAAGAAGCGATAGGTACGCTTCTATTACCCTTATAAATAATCTGAGTATCTTGAACCGGTTGATTAAAGATATCAGATTGCTTTTGGCTTTCTATAAAGGCATTAGAGCTCATCATTGCACGGCGCATGACACTATCTGCTGAGGCATTATTATTGAGAAAAGCTTCAGGGTTTGCACTCTTACGCATTTTCTCAACTAAACCAACTCCCCCCCAGCGTTTAATGTCTTCTTGGGACCAGACCACCTCTCCTTTGTGCACAATGCCTGCTGGAGTATGTTTAAGCCCATTTCCTGTATAGCCGCCATCAGAGAAGCCGGCTATAGTTTGTCCAGCGATTAGACCAACATTCGCCATCCCCATCCCAAGCACAAGGTTGGCTGCTGTTGATTTGCTAATTACATCCAAATACCACGGACTTGCTAGAATCTGGTTATACGCCTGTAACGCGCTAATTGTGGCTGAGCCAATTGCGAATGCTTGCTGTGCTATATACATGCCCTTGTATATACCAGATTGCTCGCCCGCTGCATTTTTAACAATTCCAGTCATATTTGACCAGTAGCCACTAAGCTGACTTGTTAAGCTACTAAGTTGCCCCAATTGGGTTTCAAAAAGTGAGCTATTCAGGTCCCGTTCATCTTGAGCATATTTTTCATCCAGTGCTTTTCTGGATTGTAAATATTGCTCTCGCGCTGCCAATAATTGCGAGTTCCTCTGTTCCTCATCAGCAATTAGATTAATACCATTAATTTGGTCTATATATGTATTTAATAGCCCTCCTGCATCAGTTGAATACCGATTTTGCAAATCCCATTGAGCATACTCTCGCGGGTCATTTTGTTGAAATACTTGTTGTGAAGCATTAAAACCGCTCTGAAAAACCTTATCTGATGCGCTATCTAAAGTCTGAAATTGCCCCATATTATTAGCGCTAAGCAACCCAGCTTTTAGTTTGGCATCTCTAACTTTTTCAATCTCTTTTAACTCGGCTTGATACCGCCTTACTGCTAGCTCAGTCTCGCCCATGTATGAGCTTTTCGCCTCAAGTAACTGTTTTTCACGAGCCAACTCTATAAGCTCAAGTTCTTGCTGCTTTTGCAATTTCAGGCCATCTAAAGCAACCTTTCTTTGATCTTCAGAGAGTTTGCCTTCAGCAACTAATCGCAAAGAATTAGTTTCATATGTGTAATCAAGCTTTTGTTCTTCAGTCCACTTATAACCATTTACTTCAAAATCAAATTGCTTCTGAGCTAACTTGTCTTCAGCATCATAACGCTCATTAATTTTTGGGATTAAATTTGATTGACCTAAAATGGTTGCTTTGTTGATTTCCTCCTCACGTTTTTTGCTTCTAGCAACTGTTTCTGAATCATATGTTGCTTGGAGCTGCTTAACTTCCTCAAGAGTTTTAGCACGTGCCTTATATGCTTCATCTTCGAACTTCGAAAGATCGCCGATTGCTTTTGAGGCTGCTTCGGGGTTATCTCCTAAAATTTTACTAAGCTGATTATAGTAAGAGTCTTGTTTGGCTAAATGCTGTGAAGCTTTAGCTTTGCCAAGCTTTTTCCCGTCATAGTCCCAGCCAACAAAATTTTTGGCAACAATTCTCTCTAAACTTCGATAGTCTAAATCGTCATTAAGAAGAGCTGCTTTAGATTTACTATAACTTTTGTCGGTCATCGCCTCTTGCACAGCATGTTTAGCCATTGCATCCAATGCATCTTGAGTTTGCTGGATTTTACCGTTTTTATCCAAGACTCCTTGCCCTTGTAAAGACTGCATTAATTTAGTTGAGCGACTTTTTTGCCATGATAAAAATCCTGTGTTGGTATAACCATTATTGGCATCTTTGTGACTACCAAACATTGCCTCATTTCTAAAATCAGTCTCTCGTCCAACTTGAGCTGTCATTACACGAGCTTGTTTATCGCCTAAGCCTGCATTACGGAAGGATTGGTAAACCCGAAGCATATTTCTCACTCGCTCATCATTTCCAGCAAGTAGAACAGCTTGTTTGGCAAACTCTTTGGTTTGTTTTTCAACCTCTTTTGTTTGCTTTCTGCTAGATTCGGTAATACTTTCTTGTAAGTCCTTGGCTTCCTTCTGCTTCTTATACCAAGCCTCAAAAATTGCAGCTTCCTGACTAGTTAAACTTCTAGTCATCGGAATTTTATTGTCGGTATAAAACTCTGATGCCGCACGCGCCTTATCAAGACCCTTTTCGCCACCACCAAATGCCTTAGTGTTTTTTATAAGAAAATCATTTTTCAGAATATCTTTGTTGGCGTTGTCTCGTAACTTATTTAACTTTTCTTGTGCAGCGACTTGGTTATTTAATTCATTTGTTTCTCCTTGTTGAGCACCAAGTACAGTTTGATGTTGTTTTAGGTACTCATTACGTAAGTCGTTTTGTTTCTTCAGCTCAGCATTAGCCTGATTCAACGCAATTTTAGACTGATCCGTTTTAGTAGCATAATCCTGTAACCCCTTGATATTTTCAGCAGGAACTTTGGCAGTACTGTTGAACTTACTCACAGCATCAGTTGCTGAAATTTGATTTAAAGAATATGCCTGGATTACCTTATTCAACGATTTAACTTGTTCTTCGCTACCACCATTTAACCGAATGAATTCTACTTGTGCTCGTAATGAATCAAGCATTTGTGTTTTCATGTCAGTGAAATTTTGAGTAGCGACTTTTGTTAAGTTTGTTTGAATTGTTAATTGCTTAATTGATTCGGCCGTTACCTCAACATGTTGTCCAGAAGTAGCATTTAAGAGTTTTAGAGCAGTATTACCCTGCTCAATCTTATTTTTAGATTCTGCTACCGCACTAGAGAACTCAATGAGTTTATCAATTTGGTTCTGACTAAAACGACCAGATGAAATCATCTTTTTTAAGAGATCACCTGCATCGCTTGCACCTGTAGCAATAGACTTAATGGCATTTTGATAATCTTCATAATCACTGCCAGATAATTTAAATAATTCCTTTTGGATATAAGCAAAACGTTTGATAGCTCCACTAGCATCATCAATTGCATCATTTTGCTGCTCAATCTCTTTGCGTAACCGCACACCCTCTGTTAATGCTTGCACAGTATTTAACTTTATGTACTTATCTGTTAAATCACTAACCGAGTCAGATTGTGTTGCAAGAGACTCTTTGACTTCATCCGAACTGCTGCTTAGTAAATAGAAAGATGCGGCTGTTGCTGCAATTGCTAAACCCATTGGGCTAAAAATCGCCATAAGCGCTGACTTTGCCAAAGCTAAACGACTTGTAGCAACAGATTGCGCTGTTAAGGCTGCTGATAATCTTGCAGATGATGCTGATTGAGCTGTTTCTGCGGCAGCAACCTCTAACGCAACTTGAGCTTGTAATCGTCCAAGCTGAGCCATTCGTGTGATGGTAGCCGTGCGACCTTGTTCAGTGATTTGGGCTTTTAAACGAACTTTTTCGAGTTCTATTTCTGCCATGATCTGAGCATGAGTAGCTTTGATGTTCGTTAGTGTCACCTGCGTACTTTGTGCTTCGGCAAGCGCAGATTCCACCTCAGCTTTTGCTGCTGCAATATTTGCATTACGTTCAGCAATTGTGGCAAACACTTGTTTGGTTGACGCAGCAATACTCGCTTGTACAGCAACCGTTTTTGTTAAAACGGCTTTTGTCATTAAGCCAATACCTATGGCAAATGCACTGTCTGCAATTAAATTCAAATTATTTGCTAATAACTGAATCGATCCTGATAAAGCCTGTGCTGCTCCGCTTCCTTTACCAGCCTCTCCTACAAATTTAGTAATTTCATTATTAAGTAGAGTTAATGATTGACCAATTGTAATGTCAGTTTTAGCAAAAAGAGTATCAACTTCATCTTGGACATTTCTAAGTGCTTTCACGATTTCTTGTGAAGTAATTTTTCCTTCAGCCGCAACTGAACGCAACTCTCCTACGGTGATCCCCATGCCTTGAGCAATAGCCTTTGCTAGAGCTGGTGTTTGTTCCATAACTGAGTTGAGTTCTTCACCACGTAATGTACCGCTTGCCAAAGCCTGCCCAAATTGTACTAAAGCTGCATCAGCTGCTTCTGCACTTGCACCACTAATTGCTACAGCTTTAGAAACTGTTTCAGTTAAACGTGCTGTGTCATCCATAGTTAAATTCAGTGTTTTAGCATTGTCACTAAAGCGTTGATATACCTGTAATACAGAATCCCAAGCTGAATAGGTTTTTTGAGCAATTCGGAAAGTGTCTTCCGTTGCTTTATTTAGTTCAACTTGATTGTTAGTGACTAACTTAAGGCGATTTTGTAATCCAGTATATGTATCCATCTTTGAAATGGCTGAACCTACTGTTAATAAACCAGCCATGTGTCCAGCAAGTTGACGCGTAGCGACAGACAAACCATCCATAGACTTCGTGGCAAAGTCTCCCTTGCGCTCAATGCTATCTAATTCATTGCCTAGATTACGCGCATTTCGCTCTGCATTTTTTGCATCAATTACAATGACGAGACGTGATTCTTGTGCCATTTTACTTTCCTCTAGGCAATAAAAAACCGACCATTTATAGGTCGGTTTTAGGCTTTAATCGCTGCAATGATTTCTGGTAATTTCCAGATTAGGATTGGTATGGAAATTATGAATGATGACTTACATGCATCCCACCAATTATATTTTTCTTTCATCGAATGACCTCAATCAATTTGGCAGTTGCATTAAGTATGTTTGAAAACTGCCAAATCAAAATGCCAAGCAAAACAGATCCTGTTACTTTCCAGTAGCCATGTTCTTTCATAATTACCTCTACTTTTTGCACAATTACTGCTATAATTTCAGGCATAGATTGTATTTCTCCTTAATCTTGCTCCGGTTAAGTTGTAAAAAACCCCGATGTTGACGCATCGGGGTTTTGTTTTTGGTATTAAAAAAGCACCCTAGGGTGCTTTTTTAATACCAAGAAAATTATAATTTTGAAGCATCTGCACTTGCTTTACTATTAGGGTAGTAACTCACACTAACCTGAGCAAATGAAATACTTGCAATTGCAATTCGGCTTAACTCAATAGTAGTGCTATTAGTTTTCCAAGTTACAGTCTTTTCATCACTAAACTGAGGTTTTCCATATTTTTGACTAAGCAACTTATTTAATGAGGCAAATTGCAGATTAATAATTCCAGCACTCTCTTTTTCATTGCTAGTAATTATTGTCTCTATTAGATGATCTGAATTATCAAAAATAAAATTAACCGTATATTTACTTTTATCAATTTCTAGATCTTCTATCTGCACCTTACTTAAACCAGAGTCATATTTCTTTGGTTTAATAATTTGCGCCTTACCTTTTTCAGCCTTGACCACCTGTTCGGGATTCATTCCCCACTGAGTATTGCTGTAACCAAGCCCTTTAGCTAAAGCTATTACAGGAAATAAAACCAATGCCAATAATAAAATAAGTTTTTTCATATTAATCACTACAATTTAATACTTAATAAAATAAGAACACCCATGCCCTGAGTGCTCATGTTAATTACCAATTATTATCGACTTGTTGCTTAACCACATCAGTCTTATATTGTTGAACTACTTCTTTAAGTTTTGCATCAATTCGTTGCTGATGCTCAAGAATCAATATTGGTCTTTCTTGTCCAATATTATTAATTCCACCCTGAACATACGTTAATGAGGTTGCAGTTATGTCCGATATAAATACGCGAGCCTTATTGTCTTTTGTATCTATTTGAATAGTAAAATTAACCTTGTCTTTGCCGAAAGCACCACAATCAATAAACCCACTGCAAGGAAAAGGAATATTTCCTTTGCCAATAATACGTCCTGACGCCTTATCTTGATATTGAATTACATTGTTTGCTGACTTAAACGACCTAGCAATCCAAACTTTTGATTGTTCAAATAATTGATCTTTAGTTTTACCACCAACATCAACAACTTCAACTATATCTGTCATAGGTTTATCTGTAGGTGTTGGCATTGATACGCACCCTACCAAGCCGAATCCAAGAAATCCCGCCATTAAAACCTTTTTCATAATGTAATCCATTTGTTATAAAGTGTACTAACTTTAACAAACTGATCATTAAATGTCACATAAAGCAAGACCACCCGAAGGTGGTCTTTTAAATCAGGCTATGCATGTAAAAGTTTTTCAGCACCAGCAGCCAAGAAAGCCGATCGAGTAGTATATCTCTTACCTTTACCTACATTCTCATCAATTTTACGAATCAAACGGCTTGGTAAAGTAACATTGATTTTTTCTGGTTTACCCAGATAACGACTAACATCAACTTCGGTAACCGCCCAGATCATTCCTTTATATTTAGGATCATCGACAAATTTAACTAGTTCGGAAGCTAATGGGATTTCCTCACCATCTTCAGCCAATATTTCTAAATGGCCTGAAATAGCTTCTTTAACATTCTCAATAGCTTCTTCAAGTGTGTCACCAGCACTAAAACAACCTGGAATATCAGGAACAGTGACACCAAATGCCTCAGTATCTGATCCTCGTTCAATTGCAATTGGATATAACATCTCAACACTCCATGCCCTTGGCATAAACATATCGCCCACTGCGTTATGATTAGTTGTAAGGGATATAGTATTTAAAGTCGGGAAACAGCGGGTCAATTTAGACCCGCTTGTTTCAA
This sequence comes from Acinetobacter sp. 1294243, assembly GCF_000588015.1. NCBI lineage: Bacteria > Pseudomonadati > Pseudomonadota > Gammaproteobacteria > Moraxellales > Moraxellaceae > Acinetobacter > Acinetobacter sp. 1294243. The sequence continues at coordinate 1,502 of NZ_JFXG01000003.1, read as the reverse complement.
AATGCTTTTAACAGTTCCGTTTGGTAAATCCTTTTTAGGATGTGGGATTGTAACTAACCCCTTTTTGGTTGGGTGTTTAAAGTGATGATGACTTCCTGAAACCCTAACCTCATACCAACCATCTGCTTCAATCATTTTGATTAAATCCAGACTTTTCACACCAATCCCTTATTAACTTGATGAGATAATAATAACCCTAGAGTTATTATATGTAAATAACTCTAGGGTTACTTTTTTGAGGACTTGGAATTTATTTTTTTATGGGCTTCATCTAAAAACAAGTTATCCAATGCAAAAATACAGTCATTAAAGATATGAGCAGCTACTGGTAAATCATTATGCTCTGCATAGACATTGATTGCCTGCTGATCTAAAGATAACGGGATGCCCTGCTCATACCGTCTGGATCGGCATATGGTGCTAAATGCCGAAAGAATGGAATCAGCCGCATAAGAATACTCTGGCGGATCAGGAATACGACCACCTAAGAACTTGATTTGTTCGATTTCGTGCGGCGTTTTCGACGCATACGTTTTTTGGTATTTGTAGAGCTCGATGACTTTCCCAGAATTAAAGCCTTGTCCTTGTCGGCTTCTTCCTGAATCTTCTGGGCCTGTTCTTTAATGAATAGCCAGATTGAAATACCAATATCACCAAGATTAAGAAGCTTTGAGGCATTCTCAGGTGTATATGGTTTTTCGGTCTCAACAGTTTTACCGTCTACGATTTCGGCAAATACCACACCTTTCCAGTCTTCAATTAAGTGGGCAGCACATGCATCCATTAAAAGCTCGTGGTAAAGCTTGGCATTTTCATCTTTGACCATCACATCATAGCCTTTAGACGAGATCTGATTTCCTGCTCGTTCAATAGCTACCTGAAAAGGCTTATAAGCGATACCACGGACTTTGAACTCTGCCTGTACCTCTCCATCAGCACCTTTGTATTCGCACCATTTTGATACGTCCGAGCTTTTAATAATTCCGACTTTTAAAGCCATAGCAACCTCTAATTTTTAGAAATAAAAAAGCCCATGGGATTCCATAGGCTTTGTTACTGAATAAGTTGATTACACAAGAGCACGTACAATCGTTGGACTGGTACGCACTTGGGCAAAATTGATATCTACAGTAATGATGTCATCTCCACCACCATCCGGATGATTTGCTTCCTTGACTTCAAGCTGTGGGAAATTAAATGAGTATTTACTTCCCTTGCTATCGGTAATATCAAAGGTCAGCGTAAATACATCACGAGTCTTGATTGCATCAATCCAAGCAGCAGATGTTGCTGAGAACATGAAATTGGCATTTACACCAATATCCATCATTTTTTCTAAGTAGAACTCAGGCGTGTACTTACCAGAACCGATACAACGGATCGCTTCCAGATTATTATTAAAGTTGATGGTGAGTGTCTGCAGACAAGCTTTACCTTGAATTGACTGACCATTAATAAGTAGCTTTTCAACGTTTGGCATACTCACTAGAGGGCGAGTCGAT